>JANMZU010000412.1:0-4144 GCA_031383585.1 Betaproteobacteria bacterium | reverse complement strand
ATCCGCATTGTGTCCGCGTTCACCCGGTTGCAAAAAATGTTGTCTATCAGCAAAATCACTGCGGCATTTATCGACTGGAACGCAACGAAAATCGGTGGACGCGCATCGGTGACAATATGCCGAGTGAGATCGGCGATATCGGTTTCCCCGTGGTGCTGCATCCACGTGATTGCAGCACCTTGTGGGTATTCCCAATGGATGGCACCAGCGTGTGGCCGCGCATTTCGGTAGAGGGTAAGCCGGCTGTGTATCGGTCGCGCGACGCAGGGGCTTCGTGGCAGCGGCTGGACCAAGGGTTGCCGCCAGCGCAGGCGTGGTACACCGTGAAACGTCAGGCCATGTCGGCAGATCAGCACAAGTCGGTCGGACTCTACTTTGGAACAACTGGCGGCGAGATGTGGGCAAGCTTTGATGAGGGTGAAACCTGGCAATGCCTGATGCTGCATCTGCCGCATATCTATTCCGTCGAGGCGAGTTCGCGTTGAACGTCAGGTTGCCGACACCGCTTGTTGATTACACACAAGGTGAAAGAAACGTCGAGGGCGCTGGCGCAACGCTGGATGATTTGCTGCGCGACCTGGATAGACAGTATCCGGGCATTCGGTTTCGAATGATCGATGAACAGGATGCTGTTCGCCCGCATATCAAGCTGTTCGTCAACGGGGAGCTTGAGCGTTCTCTCGGCACGTGTTTGACTGACCAGGACAGCATCATCATTGTGGCGGCACTTTCAGGTGGATAGCAATGGCAAAGACCAGCCGATTGGTGCACTGCGTCATCAAGATGGCACAAATTCCAGACTAGAATGCCTGACCAATCAGCCGGTACTGTTACCACGGTAAACGCGCCATCCAGCGTACCAACGCTCGCACATAGGAGATTTGCATGAGACTAAACATCAAGCTGACTTTGATTGCCGCCGCACTGTTTTCACCGTCGCTGGCATTCGCACAAACCGAAATCCAGATGTGGCATTCGATGACCGGTGCACTGGGCGATAAAGTCGGCGAACTGGCGACAAAATTCAATGCCACGCAGACGGAATATAAAGTGGTGCCAGTGTTCAAGGGCAGCTATCCGGAGTCGATGACCGCTGCGATTGCGGCCTATCGGGCGGGCAACGCGCCGCACATCCTGCAAGTGTTTGAAGTTGGAACAGCGACGATGATGGCGGCCAAGGGTGCCGTCAAGCCCGTCTACCAGTTGATGAAGGACGCCGACGAGCCGTTCGATCCAAAAGGATATCTGCCCGCAGTGGCCGGCTATTACACCGATAGCAAGGGCAACATGCTCTCGTTTCCATTCAACAGCTCCTCAGTCGCGTTTTATATCAACAAGGACGCGTTCAAGAAAGCCGGTCTCGATGCCAGCATGTCACCGAAAACGTGGAAAGAATTCGTTGCGACGGCGGACAAATTAAAGGCTTCCGGACATGCCTGTCCGTATACGACCAGTTGGCCTTCCTGGCTGCATATCGAAAACTTCAGCGCCTGGCATAACGTGCCGATTGGCACCAAGGAAAATGGCATTGGTGGCATCGATACCGAGTTCCAGATCAACTCGCCTCTGCATGTAAAACACATCACCATGCTGGGTGATATGGCCAAGAAAGGCACCTTTACGTATGCCGGCCGCACCACGCAGGGCGACTCCAAGTTTTTTAGCGGTGAGTGCGCGATGTTTACCGGCAGCACCAGTGCTATTGCGAACATCAAGCGCAACGCCAAATTCGACTGGTCTATCCAGTTCATTCCGTATCACGACGATGTAAAAGGCGCACCACAGAACACGATCATCGGCGGCGCATCGCTGTGGGTCATGGGCGGGAAAACCAATAACGCCTACAAAGGCGTGGCCAAGTACTTTGCCTATCTGTCAAAGCCTGATGTACAGATGGAATGGCATACCGGTACGGGCTATGTACCGATTACGCTGGCCGCAGCCGAAATGACCAAGAAATCCGGCTTTTACGAGAAGAACCCGGGAATGGACATCGCCACACGCTCACTAACCAACAAACCCGCCACTGGCAACTCCAAGGGGCTGCTTTTCGGTAATTTTGTGCAGGTGCGTGAAATATTCGAGGAGGAATTGGAAGGCGTTTTTGCTGGCAAAAAGGATGCCAAGACCGCACTTGACGCGGCGGTCAAGCGTGGCAACGAGGTCCTCCGCAAGTTTCAAGCTGCTAACAAGCAATAGATGAAAGTGGTCAAAGGCTGACTCCTGAAGCCCCTCCCCGCGTGGCCGTGTGGGAGAGGGCGGAGGAGCGGGAAGTTTAGCCAGATCAAATATTCCACTAAATGGAAAAACGCGTTGTCTTCAGATCCAGGTGGCTGCCTTACGCACTGATCGCCCCGCAGATTGCCGTCACGCTCATTTTCTTTTTCTGGCCAGCGTTTCAGGCGGTCTATCAGTCGTTGCTCTTGCAAGATGCATTCGGCTTGCACACCGAATTCGTCTGGTTTGACAATTTCAAAGCGCTGTTCCACGACGAACAATATCTCGCCTCGTTCAAAATCACGGGCATTTTTAGTGTGCTGGTGGCCTTTTCCGGATTGTCAATTTCACTGCTATTGGCAGTTGCAGCAGACCGCATTGTGCGCGGAGCCTTCGCCTTCAAAACACTCCTTATCTGGCCCTATGCGGTGGCACCGGCCATCGCCGGCGTGCTGTGGGCGTTTCTGTTTGCGCCCTCGATCGGTATCGTTGCGTTCGCGTTGAAGCAAAATGGGATTCCGTGGAACTACGTGCTCGATAGCGACCACGCCATGATCCTCGTTGTGATCGCATCGGTGTGGAAGCAGATCAGCTACAACTTTTTGTTCTTCCTCGCCGGGCTGCAATCGATTCCGAAGTCGCTTATGGAAGCCGCCGCCATCGATGGCGCATCGCCATTCCGTCGCTTCTGGACAATTGTCTTTCCGCTACTCTCGCCGACGACGTTTTTCCTGCTGGTGGTGAATATCGTTTACGCCTTCTTCGACACCTTTGGGGTGATCGATGCCACCACCCAAGGTGGACCTGCTACGTCGACGCAAATTCTCGTTTACAAGGTTTATTACGATGGCGTGAAGGGTGGCGATATTGGTGGCTCCGCCGCGCAATCGGTGATCCTTATGCTGATCGTGATCGCGCTGTCGGTCATCCAGTTTCGTTTTATCGAAAAGAAAGTGCAGTACTAAGTGGCCTGTCACAGCCAATTCGAAAGTGCCTCGCGCGCATGGCCGGCCGGCTGCGGTGTCGCACGCCTTGCGAATATGCGTAGGCTATTCGGCGCGGCTCGCTTCGTGCATCCGGCTCGGCCATGCACGCCTTTCACTTCCAAATTGACTGTGACAGGCCACTAATGGTCGAAAACCGCCCCTGGATGAAATTGTTTTACTACGCGGTGCTGACGCTCGGCGTGCTGGTCGTGGCATTCCCGCTCTATATGACTTTTGTAGCGTCCACGCTCACGCTGGAGCAGGTACTGCAGGTGCCGATGCCGCTGGTTCCGGGCAACCAGTTCTGGGCCAACTATTCACAGGTGCTCACGGGCGGCTCAACGCGCGGGTCGTCGGCGCCAGTCGGCCAGATGATGATTAACTCACTCATCATGGCGCTCGTCATTGCCATCGGCAAAATTTCCATCTCGATCATTTCCGCTTTTGCCATCATTTACTTTCGTTTTCCACTGCGAAATTTCTTCTTCTGGATGATCTTTATCACGCTGATGCTGCCGGTGGAAGTGCGCATCCTGCCGACCTACAAAGTGGTGTCGGATCTGGGCATGCTCGATTCCTATGTCGGCCTCACGCTGCCGCTGATCGCCTCCGCGACCGCAACGTTTTTGTTCCGCCAGTTCTTCATGACCATTCCTGACGAACTCGCTGAGGCGGCACGAATGGATGGGGCAGGGCCGATGCGGTTTTTCTGGGATGTGGTGTTGCCACTATCCAAAACGTCGATTGCGGCGCTGTTTGTGATCCAGTTCATTTACGGCTGGAACCAGTATCTTTGGCCGCTGTTGATTACGACGCAGGAATCGATGTATACGACGGTGATTGGCATCAAACGGATGATTTCCGGTGGTGATGCAGCGACGGAGTGGAACCTGGTGATGGCAACCGCGATATTGGCGATGGTGCCACCGGCGCTGGTGGTG
>JANMZU010000561.1:0-3554 GCA_031383585.1 Betaproteobacteria bacterium | reverse complement strand
GTTTTGAAGCCACGCACATCGCAGCCGGCCGCAGCGACATACTCCACCAGACGTTTGACCATGGTCGGCGCGGCAATCAGCGACAGTCGCTCTACGTCTGCCGCCAGCTTGCACAGTTCGGCAGCATCGAAGCCACTGGATTCCGGGACTACGTGACGCGCTGCTTTAAGTACATGCGTGAAGTTGTAAAGGCCTGCCCCATGCGACATCGGCGCCGCATAGACGATTGCATCATCCGGGTCGACGGCATCGACATCGGTGAAATAGCAGGTGGTCATCGCCATCAAATTGCGATGCGTTTGCATCACGCCTTTGGGATGGCCGGTGGTGCCAGAGGTGTAAAAAAGCCACGCCAGATCGTCAGGGAAACGCGGCTGTACCGCAATTGATGTGGCCGACAGCATCGCCATGTAGTCAGGCGTGTTTGGCGTGATGACACGTTTGATTGATCCGACGGCCTCTATGGCAGCAATTGACTGCGCGGCAAAATCCGAACTCGCCACCAGCAAACTCGCGCCGGAATTATCGAGAATGAAGGCCATCTCGCGTGGATGCAGCTTGGCATTCACCGGAACCGCCACCAGCCCGGCCCACCAGATTCCATATAGAACTTCCAGATACTCCGGACAATTGCCCAAGAAAATCGCCACGCGGTCGCCTGGCTCCAGCCCAGCCGCGTTGCGCAAATAGCCTGCAATGCTTGCCGCACGGGCCGCAAGCGTTCGGTAGTCGAACAAACAGCGTGCGCCGACGTATATTGCCGGGCGCAGCGGATGCACGGTTGCACTGCGGGCCAGTAACTGCGCAACGTTCATCGCAACTCCGTCCAGCCCCTCGCCATCAAGTCAATTACGCATGCGAAGTTTGCCAACGATCCCAGTGGGAAAGTAGTAAACCGACAATACGAATAGCACGCCCAGCCAGAGTAACCAGCGATCCGGCGACAGTATTACCGACAACCACGGCAGGCTACTGGTCGCCTCACTGGCTAGTTTAAGCAGATCCTGCAAGTAGCTTTGCGAGACGACGAAGAGCGCCGCGCCGATAGCCGCCCCATAAATGGTTCCCATGCCACCGATCACCACGATCAATAGCACATCTATCATGATTTCAAACGATAGCGACGTATCGGGACCGCTATAACGAAGCCAAAGTGCGAGCATCACGCCGGCGAGGGTTGCGAACAATGCCGATAGCACGCTGGCCGCGGTGCGATAAACCACCACACGATAGCCAATCGCCTCGGCGCGAAACTCATTCTCGCGAATCGCCTGCAGCACGCGGCCAAACGGTGAATTGACAATCCGTAGCATAGCCAGAAGTAGAACCAGTGCCGTGACGAACAACAGGTAGTAACAAATCAGCCTGCCATCGATGGTTGCGCCAAGAAATTTCTCGTCGACCAGCATAAAGCCGCCGGAAATGAGATCGGGCAGCTTGAAGTTCAGGCCGTCATCGCCACCGGTGATGTCCGACATTTGCGATGCCAGCGTCTGAAACGCGGACGCGACGGCGAGCGTAATCATGGCGAAAAAGATTGCGCGCACCCGCAGCGAAAATAGCCCCACCGCCAGTGCCAGCACAAACGACAACAAGAGCGAACCGGCGATGCCGATGACGATCGCCTCCCAGGTCGGGCCATAGCGCGTACTGGCAATGGCGATGCCGTAAGCACCGATCCCGAAAAACATGGTGTGTGCAAAACTGACGATGCCGGCATAACCGAGCAGCAGATCAAAGCTCGCCACCAGCACCAGAAAGACCAGCACTTTGGCCGCAACCCCTAGAGATTTCACGCCGGGAAACAGGAATGGGGCAAACGCCAGCGCCAGGAGTAATAAAACGAGCAGTATCGCCAACGCACGGCTGCGCGGCATGTCATGGGAGATTAAGCGATTGATCATCATTGCTTGCTCACCTGCTCGTGACCGGATACACACCTTGTGGCCGCCACAACAGCACCAACGCCATCAGTGCGATATTTGAAAACAGCGCGACCTTCGGTGCCAGGAAACCGGTGTAATTGGCCATGAGGCCCACCAGCAACGCGCCGATCAGCGCGCCACCCGTGGATCCCAGCCCACCAATGATGATGACAATGAAAATGAGTACATTCACCTGCGCGCCCATCTGCGGCGTCACGTTTTGCTGGTACATGCCCCACATCACGCCACCCAGCCCTGCCAGCGCACTGCCAACGACAAATACGCCGATAAAAAGGCGGCGGATACGGTATCCCAGCGATTCCACCATTTCGCGATCCTGCACACCGGCGCGAATCAGCAACCCAATTTTGGTGCGACCCAACACCCATGCCAGAAGCCCAAACACAGCCAACCCAACGACAACGGCAACAAGGCGAAATTTTTCGATGGCGGCGTCGCCTACCAACAACGCGCCGCGCATGCCTTCAGGTAACGGCAGCGGGATTTGCTGGGGCCCCCAGATTACCTTGATGAGTTCCTCGCCGATGATCATGCCACCCATCGTGATCAGGATCTGCTTGAGATGTTGTCCGTACACCGGTCGCACAATGAATCGCTCGAAAGCGAGGCCGACTGCGCCCGCGACCAGCATTGCCACCAGCATCGCAGGAATCACCGCGACGAGATTGCGCCACAGTTCCTGCGATCCGGTCCAGTCGCCCATCGCGCCGAGCACGCTGGTCGCCACGAATGCCCCGAGTGCGATAAAAACGCCATGACCGAAATTGAGCACATCCATCAGGCCAAATACCAGCGTGAGGCCGGAAGCGATGATGAAAATGATCATGCCCATGGCAAGACCCGCCACGGTAAGTGTCAACCAGGTGGAGCCCGAGCCTACCAGTGGTAACGCAAGCAACGCCAGCACCGGCACCAGTGCGAGTGGCTTCCAGTCAAAAACGATTTGCTTCATAGCGACAATCCCAGCAAAGTACGTTGCAAGTTCTCATCTTCGGCAAGCGCCTTCATGGAACCGCTGTGAACCACGCGTCCGTTATCCATCACCGCCACCGTGTCTCCAAGACGCTTGGCAAAGTTGATGTTCTGTTCCACCAGCAAAATAGTCACTCCTCGGCGTTTCAATTCTGCAAACGCATCGATCATATTGTTGATGATTGCCGGGGCCAGCCCCTTGCTCGGCTCATCGACGATCAGCAGTTCGCGTGGCTCGATAATGGCGCGCGCCACGGCAAGCATTTGCTTCTGCCCACCCGACAGTTTGCCGGCGGGATGAGTCCAGAATTTCTCTACCGCTGGAAACAGGGAAAAAATCCACTTCAGCCGCACGTCGTCCATGTCGCCTGCGCGTTTAGCGCTGCGTGCGGCGAGCAACATGTTTTCCTTCACCGTCAGGTCGGAAAAAATGCCCATGGATTCGGGCACGTACGCAATCTCCAGCGCGGCAATCTGCGGTGTGTCCATCGCGGTGATGTCGCTTCCCGCAAAAATAATATGGCCCGCCGAAGCGCGCCACAGACCCATGATGGTCCTGAGTGTCGTGGTCTTGCCCGCACCATTGCGACCAAGCAACATAGTCAATTGGCCGCGTGGTACCGCCAGATCAACGCC
>JANMZU010000354.1:0-3194 GCA_031383585.1 Betaproteobacteria bacterium | reverse complement strand
TTCAGTTCCGCCGGCGCGGAACCGCTGACGACGATGGCATTGCACGTCAGCCCGGCGCGCCGCAGTGTATCGAGCAACCCGGCGACCTCCGATTTGGACGCCACTGCAAGCAAGACCGAAATTCTTTCATTTTGCGCATCGCGCTTGATGACCAGTGCATCGTAATACGCTTGCGCGGTTGTGAAAGGCGTGTGACGGTCAAGTTCGAAACCGACGACTTCTCGTAGATTTTCTTCTGTGGCCAGCGGCAAAGTGATCGTCTTCACCAGCGCCTGATCAGGCGACAATACCAGACGAACCCGTCCCCGCCCACTAGCGATCAACGCTCGAAGTAACGGGCTACTTGCGAGAGCATCATGGCCCACCAGGCGCAATGGCTCGCTGTTGGTCGCAATCGAATCCTGCTGGATGATCGTCAAGCCGCGTTCGTCGATGGCGACATCGGTCTCGACCGCATCGCCGTCTAGCCACCGTACGATGTAAGCCGGCAGCATTGCCTTAAGCTCGCCTGACCACCAGCCCCAGAGTGGCGACAGGGCTACCGCACCTGGAGCGGCGGCGGCCGACGAAGGTAATGATTGCACTGGGGTCATGACTCGGTCATTGCTGCGAAACTGACGTAATTGACGCGCCGGATTGCGCTGCCAGCGGCGAGGTCGTGCCCTCTTTCCAGCGCAGAAATGTATACGGTCTTTTGGGCGTAGCCAGTCGCATGACGACCGCCTCACGGACAAAATTGCTTGCCCGGGGGCCCTCGCCGTCGGTGGCGACGGCACGAATGATCACAATACCATTGGCAAAGCTTGAGTAAGGCGCTGCGACTGCCAGTTGCGGAACGGGCAGCTTTGCGGCGCGCGCCTGTTCGCGCTGTTCAATATATTGGTCAACGATTGCGCCGGTGGCGCCGGGCAGTGCCAGCAGCACGCCACGTGCGGCGATGCTGGCATTGATACCGGGCTGACGTGAGTAAATCGTTATCAATTGCGCAACCTTCTCGTATAGTTCTGGCGTCATGCCTATGACGAGGCGCAATTCCTCGATCGACTGGAACGCCGCGTTGGCTGGTTTGTAGCTGTAACCGGCGGCGACATATTCGGCTTCTTCCGCCCCGCGCAATCGCCTAAGTGAGTCGGGGTCGCGCCAATCGAGTATCGCATCGGTCATGGATGCGGCCTCGTCCTCTTTCAGGCCCTGCGCAAGAAACAAACCACGCAAAAGCGCATCTGAAGCCGTATTCACGTCGATTTTACCAGACTCGTCCGTCATGCTGACTTCAATGGCGATGCCTTGATAGCCCCACGTCTGCGCAACACCATCGGTGGTCCATCGGCCCGGCAGCTGCGGCGGCTTGAAAATTTCGAAGACACCGCGCTGGACGGCGGCATCCGCAGCCGCTTCCAGCCGTGCCCGCGCGACCGAATTGGCAACAATGACGACATCCGTTCGCATCGCATAGATGAAGGAGGAGGCGATCAGCATCAGCAGCGTCATGATCCATAGAACGAGGATGAGCGCTATTCCCCGCTGTTTTAACTCTCGCGTTAGCGGTGGCGTTGGGCGCATCATCATGTCCGCCGCGGGCCACATTGGCGCTGGAAAGCGTTGTCGTAGCAGCCGGCTTCTTCGCCCAGACGAAGACTTACGATGAGCGGCGGGACGTTGCGACCGTCCTCAACCTGCAAGGTGATCCTGATGAGTTGCGGCATGCGCAGCGGATTTATCCACTCGCTCGTCCACTGCGGATCGACCGTATCATTTTCCGCCCCGTAGTAACCAAGCTCAAAAGCCTTTACCCCCGTAACCAGTGGAATCGGCTTGGCTTCGTCAACGCCGTCCCAGTCTTTGGCTTGCAGATTGAACGCCGAGCGCTTGATGAACAGCGTTTGCCGGCGCTCTCCCCCTGGTGTGTCGTCGGTAGCGAGATAAAGGTGCCCCCATTGCATCCCGCCTTCGCGTGCTGACGCGCCCAAGGTCAGCATGGTGACAAACTTCATTTCGTCCTTCGCGCCCTCAAAAGCGATTTTGGATTCGGGGATACCGCGCCAGCGCACCGGAAAAAGTTGACTCAGTTCGCGACGCAAAAAGCTCTGCACGACGCGCTGGCGAGCGGCTTCGGAAACGCGTTTCTCGCCGGTATCCCATGCGCGCAAGCCAACGTTAAGCGAGGCGTAAATGAGGATTAGCATGACGCCCAGCAGCGTCAGCCCCACCAGCATTTCGAGCAGCGTGAAGCCTTTGGACGCAACTGGCGAGGTGTCAATGCTACGGGTACGCCAGCTGAATTGCGCATGGCTCATGTCTTCGGCCCCATTCTCAACGTCGAAAGATTCAACACTCTTTCGCGCTGGTCCTCAGCCATAAAACTTACTTTGAGTTCGACCTCGAACAATTGCGTCGGCATCAGCCTCTCGTAATCAACCACTGCCTGATCTTTGGGGTAAGGGTCCTGATACAGACGCACGGCCATCGCCCATGAAAAATCGTCGTCGAATTTTCCGCCAGACGAGCCTTCCTTCAATTCTGTCTCGGAACCGACGCCCGACAGCATCGACTCCGCGTACATCGTCGCCTTCGCGTAGCGGTCGGCGAGTGTGGCGCCGTTGACGCCGCGGGAGAAAATCTGCATCACCACGCCCATGGCCAGCGCGAGCAGCGTAAAGGCGACGAGGACTTCGAGAAGCGAGAAGCCAGCGTGGCCAGTCAACGAAGAACGCCTATCCATGCGCCTTTTGAGAGCAAATGCCGCTGAAACCCGCGCCGGATGGCGATATATACAATCAGGCACGCGGTCCTCCAACCGGCTTATCGCTGATGGTCACGTGTCCTGTCAGCCAATCAACATCGATTTCAAAGCCCCGCTCACCGGCTGCCACGGTCACCCGGCCGCCATTGGACGAGCCATCCGGGAAAAAACGTATGGTGCCGACTTTGTCGGAAATGACATCGGCCGCTGCGGTGTAGAGCTTCACGTCGAGCTGGTCATTGAGCTTGTGCAGTTTGGGATCGTTCGGCAAGGTAAACAGGCGATTTTCCATGTCTAGCGACAACACGGTTTCGCGCTTGGTGTTGATGGCCGCATCGCGCGCGATCCTGAGTCCCGTTGCCACCGCGCGTGCGTTCGAGCGCAGCTCCGCGCCGGAAACGCCGGAAAACACCATTTTAGGTAGCAGTGTGTACGCCAGTCCGATGATGGT
>JANMZU010000345.1:0-4121 GCA_031383585.1 Betaproteobacteria bacterium | reverse complement strand
GATCTGCTGGCCGACGGCGTTGCGCTGCTGACCTATCGCTCCGTAAAACGATTTGAATCTACGTCACCGCCACTCTATTCAAACCGCAGCTCCATCTGGACCTGCGTAGCAGGCCAGTGGCAAATGTTCTTTCATCAGGGTACCCCGACGAAACCGTTTGAATTTGACTGACATCGCAGCCCGGATGAAGTGCAGCCTAATCAGGGACGGTACTTGCACATCATGGGCCCCCGATTACGCGGCGGTTTTTCAAGGCTTCAGGAGCGATTGGCGTAGATCGCCGTTTGGTGCGCTTCGCAGAGCAAAAATGGCTGAAGAGCCTCGCCAGTGGCTGAGTTTCATTTTTCCGCCATAGGCGCACCAAGCGAGCTAGCCAAATCGATACGCATCCATCGCGAGCGCATTGCCTTCGAAACCATCGTATATGCGCGCCACTTCAGCGTCTTCGCCTGCCGCGCCCAGCGCAACAAACAAAGGTAGAAAGTGCTCTTCCGTTGGATGCGCGCGCACCGCTTCCGGTGCTTCCTGCCGATAGCGGGTGAGCGCGTCCAGATCGTGCGCGGCGAGGTGATCGAATACCCAGCTTTGGAATTTCTGTGCATACGGTGCGTGCGCGGTCTGCCCGCGCGACATCATCCAATCGCGCAAATTGTGCGTGAGGTGCCCTGAGCCGACGATCAGCACACCCTCTTTCGTCAGTGGCGCAAGCGCGCGGCCAACATCGACGTGGTGGCGCGGATTCATAGCCGTTTGCACGGATAGCTGCATGACGGGGACATCGGCATCGGGATACATTTTCAGCAGCGGCACCCAGGTTCCGTGATCAAAACCACGGCAGCCATCGATACCGGCGGTGAGACCTGCACCTTTTAATAGCGCCTGTGCTTCGGCGGCTAGTTCGGGCGCGCCAGGTGCGGGATAGCTGATTTTGTAGAGTGCCTCGGGAAAGCCGCCGAAGTCGTAAATCATTGAAGGCTTCGTGTTGCCCGACAACATCGGCAGATTGGTTTCCCAGTGCGCGGTTACCATCAGTATTGCCTTTGGCTTCGGCAGTTCTCTTGCAATCGTCGCCCACGCCTCGCCCGCCGCCCCTGCGTTGATCGCGTGCATGGGGGAGCCGTGGGAAAGGAAAAGTGTGGGCAGCTTTTGCATGATTTCTTTCGGTGTGGCAAATATCATCGTAGAGGTATGTCCCCTCGCCCATTCATGGGGGAGGGGAAACCACCGCAATCTATTTGATCAACCCTTCCGCTTTCAACGCTTCCTGCACCTTCGGTCTCGCTGCGACGCGCGCCTGAAACGCCGCCAGCACCGGCCATTTGGCGATGTCGAGTCCAACCCATTTGCCCCAGTTGAGCACGGTGAACAGATAACCATCGGCAACGGTGAAGGTCTCACCCATCAGATAGTCCTTGCCCTCGAGTTGGGTGCTGAGCCAGTCGAAACGTTTACCTAGCTTGTCTTTGAAGATTTGCTTTACTTCCGGCGACATCGTCGGGTCAAACAGCGGGCTGTAGCCCTTGTGTATTTCGGAGGTGATGAAATTGAGGATCTCCTGCAGCCGATAGCGCGCCATCGTGCCGGCAGCAGGTGCCAGGCCGGATGCCGGGTTTTGATCAGCGATGTACTGCACGATTGCCGGGCCTTCACTCAAGTATTCGCCGTTGTCCAGTTGCAGCAGGGGCACAGATCCTTTGCTGCTGACGGCCCAAAAGTCGCCGCCGCCGTCCATGACCTTGGTTGTCAGATCGACCTTTTGTGCCGTGAAAGGTAAGCCCGCTTCGAGCAGAGCGATACGTGGGGAAAGTGAACAGGCGCCTGGGGAGAAGAACAATTTCATGGGATTCCTTTTTTGGTTGATTGAAAGACGCAGCGATTGATCGGCTGATGGGGGAAATTATGCGAGTTGCGTGAATCGGGATAAAGAGCTTAAATAGCAATTGTTTATCCCAAATATAGCAACAATAGGAACATGGCACTAGACAGGCTGCTGGCAATGACCGTGTTCGTGAAGGTGGTGGAGCAAGGCAGCTTCGCGCGCGCTGCGGAACGACTCAACATGTCGACCTCTGCGGTTTCGCGGCAGATCGCCGACCTCGAGGCGCATCTCACCACGCGTCTGCTGAACCGCACCACGCGCCGTATCTCGCTGACCGAGAGCGGCCAAGCCTACTTCGAGCGTGCGCTGCATCTTTTGGCCGATCTGGAAGAGGCCGAAGCCGTGGTGTCCAGCAGTACCGTCAATCCGCGCGGCACCATTCGCCTGACCTGTTCGACCAGCTTCGGTGTGCCGCATCTGGCGCCAGCCATCGGTGCATTTCAATCGCGCTACACGGACGTACGATTCGATATCTCGGCGTCGAATCGCTTCGTCGATCTCGTCGAGGAAGGGCTCGACCTGGCGATACGTATCGGCGACCTGGGTAATCCAAACCTCATCGCACGCAGAATAGGCAGCATGCGCCTGGTCGCGTGTGCGTCGCCCGACTACCTGAAGCGCAACGGAACACCGAATCATCCAGATGATCTGGCCCGCCACAATTGTTTCACCTACGAATATTCACCAGTCAAGTGTCAATGGACGTTCCAGGACCCCAAAAATAATGAGATCAAGGTGCGGATTGAGGGCAGCGTGCACGCCAACAACGGCGAGATGCTGGCCGCAATCGCTGCCGCTGGTGTCGGCATCGCACTGGAACCGGACTTCATTGTCAAGCCGTTGCTTGAGTCGGGAGCGCTAGTGGAGATACTCAAAAACTTCCAGCCTGCGCCGACCAACATCTACGCCGTCTACGCGAGTCGGCGGCACCTGTCAGCCAAGGTGCGTACGTTCGTGGATTTTCTTGCGGAACGTTTCTCGACGACGTCGGATTTGAATTCCGTCTGAACGAACCAGCAGGGGTGAACTACTGCGCGTCGCGAGCGGATGTGGCTGCAACGCTCAAACGAGCACTTCGAATTTCAGGCCTGCATGCGTCACCAACCGCTTGTGCAAATGCGCACCGAGGGCGGTTGATGGTGTCCAAAAACCACCGCTCACTTCCTTCTTGCTTACATCAAGCGCGAGACACGCAGCAGACTCGCCCAGCATTTTCGCCGTGGCACCATAGCCTGGATCGCGGTCACCGGTGACCTTCACGCGCAGCGCGCGGCCATCGTCTGTGTGCCCGACGAAACGCAGATCGAAGAAACCGTTCTTTTGGGCCTCTGGACTGGGGCCTTCGCCAGGGGCTGGCAAGAGCGTCTTTTCCATCAGCCAGCGCGTCGGTGCGATCGCGGCGGCCGCTATGAATCCACCGAGCCCCGCCGTGATGCCAATGGCCTTGGCACGACCGCCGAAGCCACGCCCGGTAAGCATCGCTTCGTCGTAACGGAATTCGCGGCCGTAAGCGTTTGCCAACAGCGCATTGCTTCGCAACACCACCCGCACGTTCACCGCTGCCATCACAAATGGCGCAGACCAGCCTGAAAAATCGGTATCAAAAACCGGACCAGAAACATTGGTTTGACGCTTGCTCGCCTTGATCGCATTGGGTGGGCACAGCGAATACGGGTTGATGAGCTCCTTGCGTAAGGCGGGATTGTGCGTCGCTTCGCGAACGATGTTGACGATGCTCGCCACCGTGCCCCCCGAAGCGGTGCCGCGCATCGCCTTGACGCGCATCTTTACGCTGGTACACGGCGCACCGAATTGCAGTTGCGACTGCTCCTGCAGAAATCGCACACCCATGTCGGAGGGTATCGAGTCAAACCCGCAGCAGTGCACGATGCGCGCACCGCTCTTCTTTGCGTCAGCGCTATAGTCTTCAATCATCTTGCGCATCCACGGCGCCTCGCCGGAAAGGTCACAATAGTCTGTGCCGAGTCGCGTGCAGGTTTTCACCAGCGGCTCGCCGTACAAGGCATACGGGCCGACTGTGGATACGACCACACGTGTGCTGGCACAGAGACTTTCGAGCGCCTTTTCATCGGCAGCATCCGCAATGATCACCTCAATCGATTTTGCACTCTGCCCTAGCGAGGCAAGTAGCTCATCCAACTTTGCTTTAGATCGCCCGGCAATTGCCCAGCGGAGTTGGCGTGCGCCGGGTTTGGCGGCGGTGCCAAATTCTGCTAGCAAA
>JANMZU010000319.1:0-1915 GCA_031383585.1 Betaproteobacteria bacterium | reverse complement strand
CAGGTAAAAGTCATCAAGGACGACAAGTTGCTCAACGTGCTCAAGGATGGCGACTGCTTCGGGGAAATGGCCTATCTTTCCGGCGACAAAGCACGCCGCACGGCGTCCATTATCGCGGTCTCCGAAGTCCAGCTATTGCGTATTCAGGACGTCCAACTCGAACAACTTTCCGACGCCTGCCAGTTGCGATTCAACCGCCAGTTCCTGAGAACGCTGATTGAACGGCTCGCTTGGACCAGCAATGTCTTGGCGCAGGTCAAGAAATAGCGTAGCTGGCAGGATTTTGCAGTAATTCACATTTGGAACGCGTGTTAACTGCTCTCGCAGGTCGCGTTCTGATCGTACAATAGTTTTTTATGCGGTACGACCGTTGCTTTCCTGATCGGACTTCCAAGCCGACCGCGTCACAATAGGGTGAAACGACCATGCAAATTTCCAAGGGTTTGTCAATCAAAGGTACCCTCGCATTATTTGCGGGAATCGTAGCCGCCATCTTTGTCGTCGTTGGTGCCATCGCCTACTACGCAGTGGACTCCTTCCAGGGTACGTTGGAAAAATCAACGTCGAATGCAACGCTATTGCGGGCTACCGGAAGTGCGCACCAGATGCATGACGCAATACGAGCGGACGTCGTGACTTTCTTGCTTGCATTTGAGCGCGGCGAGTCGGAGTGGATGGAGCGGACTGAGAAAGCGCTGGTAAGTCACAAGAAGGGATTTGTTACTGCTCTCGGGACACTTGATGGCGTCAAAAGTGCATCGCCTGACGCCCGGCGTGCCATTGAAACACTTAAGCCCGCTATCGCGTCATATATTGCTGAATCTGACAGAATGATATTGACGGCAAAGGCCAATCTGATCGGGGCGATCGCCCAGATTCCAGACTTTGAAAAGTCTTACAAATTCACGGCGACGCAGCTCGACAATCTCACTGCACAAGCCGAGCGCGACAATGCTGCATTCTCCAGCGAAAGCCAGGCGCTCGCGCGCAGCACCGCCGTGCTGGTTGCAATTGCAGTGGTGATAGGCCTAATAGTACTATTTCTCGTTTCCTGGTGGACCTATGGCGTCATTTCCAAACCCATTGCGCAGGTTCTGCGTGCTACTGAAGATTTGCGCACCGGCCAAGGCGACCTGACGCGCAAACTGCCTGCGATGCCCGGTGAGTTTGGCCGAGTGTCGATTTCGATGAATGCCTTCATCAGCCAGCTGCACGATCTGATTGCCCAGGTGGCGATCAACGCCGGGGAAATTGCCAATGCCGCAAGGCAAATCAGCGCTGGAAACACCGACCTGTCCGCACGCACCGAGGAACAGGCGTCGACGCTGGAACAAACTGCATCCAGCATGGAGGAGTTCACCTCAACGATCCGTCAGAATGCCGAGAACACAAAACTCGCCAATGGCCTCGCGTTGAGCGCATCAGACGCTGCCCGCAAAGGCGGGGGCGTGGCCGTAAAAGCTGTGGAAAAAATGGCAGCCATCAACTCAAGCTCGCGAAAGATTGGCGAGATCATCAGCGTTATTGACTCCATTGCGTTTCAGACAAATATCCTGGCGCTGAATGCCGCGGTAGAGGCAGCTCGCGCCGGCGAGCAGGGTCGTGGCTTTGCTGTTGTCGCGGCGGAGGTGCGGGCATTGGCGCAACGGAGCGCGGCGGCGGCCAAGGAAATCAAGGAACTCATTCACAACACAGTCGACCAAGTGGGCGAAGGTACCAAGCTGGTTAACGAAGCCGGCAACGCCATGCAAGGTATCGTGGTCGGTATCCAGCAGGTTACGGAAATCATCAACGAGATTTCGGTGGCATCAAACGAACAGGCAACTGGAATTGATCAAGTGAATCTGGCCATCATCCAGATGGAGGACGTGACCCAGCAAAATGCAGCGCTTGTCGAAGAGGCCGCCGCGGCTGC
>JANMZU010000312.1:0-4806 GCA_031383585.1 Betaproteobacteria bacterium | reverse complement strand
CTCTCTCGCCTCAGCGGCGTTGATGGCGCCGTAATGCACACGGCGACGCGCGGTGATGATGAGCCCGTAAAGCGACACCTGCTCGAACGCCACCACCTGGCCGCTCTTGCGTTCCCAGTGCGGCTCAAAATAGGTACGCGTCACCAGATGTGTGCCGATTTGCTCGATCCACTCCGGCTCAATCGACGCCACCGTGCGGGCGTAGACACGCGTGGTTTCAGTGAGCTCGAAAGCCATTACCCATTTCATGCGCGTGGCTTTTTGGGCGGCGTGTTGCTGGCTTTGCCGTGGCAGTTGAAATTTCAGGCTACGGGTGCCGAGATAGTGGTCGCCTTCCGGGCCTTTGGTGCCTACGTTTACTATCAGACCAGTAAGGAGTGCGCGGTGGATATTCTCGTAGCGGGCGGATACCGTTTCACCAGCGATTTTGCCAGCGGCCGTTGCGGGCGCAGGCCGTTCGCGTGGCCCGCGCGCAGCCAAACCAGTCGCTGCCTTCTG
This sequence comes from Betaproteobacteria bacterium, assembly GCA_031383585.1. GTDB lineage: Bacteria > Pseudomonadota > Gammaproteobacteria > Burkholderiales > Usitatibacteraceae > UKL13-2. Next base: position 4,308 of record JANMZU010000312.1, on the reverse strand, counting down.
CTCATTGTTCTGCGGTTCCGTACTCGCACGTGGGCTGATATGCATTCCCGCCGAGCCGCAAACCTCTGCGAGCTGGGCATGCACATCGCGCCACTCCCGCATGCGTAGCGGCGACAGAAACTGCTCGTGCAACATCTGATCAAATTTGCGATGCGATTTCTTGTGCTTGAACGCATCCTCGTAGAACTCCCAGAGCTTTACGAAGCTCATGAACTCTGATTGCGGATGCACAAACTTCTCGTGTGCGAGTGCGGCTTCCTGTTGTTTGTCGTGGGGCCGATTGCGCGGATCTTGCACCGACAGTGCCGAGGCGATGACGAGCACTTCCCTGAGCGCACCTTCCTTTTCAGCGGCGATCAGCATGCGTGCAATCGCTGGATCAACGGGAAACTTCGCTAGCTTCCAGCCGAGCGTGGTGAGGCCTTTGCTGTCGTCCACTGCGCCCAACTCAAACAGCTGGCGGTAACCGTCCTCGATCATGCGCGGACTTGGTGGCTCGATGAACGGAAAATCCTGCACATCGCCGAGTCCCAGCGACTTCATGCGCAGGATGACATCGGCCAGCGACGTACGCAGAATTTCAGGTGTCGTGAATGCCGGACGCGCATTGAAATCTTCTTCGCTGTACAGGCGTATGGCGATACCAGCGCTCACGCGCCCACAGCGGCCTGAGCGTTGGCGCGCTGAGGCTTGCGAGATCGGCTCGATTTGCAACAGATTGATTTTGCTGCGAGGCGAGTAGCGGTGGATGCGTGCCACACCGGTGTCGATCACGTAACGGATACCGGGAACGGTAAGCGAGGTCTCCGCCACGTTAGTCGCCAAAATAATCCGGCGGCGCGCGGCTCCGTCACCGGAGCGCTGAAACACGCGGTCCTGCTCAGCATTCGAGAGGCGTGAGTACAGCGGGAGAATTTCGGTGTGCGATGGGTGGTGCTTGCGCATCGCCTCATCGCAATCGCGGATTTCGCGCTCGCCAGGCAAAAACACCAGCACATCGCCCTCACTGGTATTGAGGAACAACTCATCGACGGCCTTGAGCACGGCGTCTTCAATCGGCACCGCGTCATCGCTCTCATCGAGGAAATGCTCGGGCCGGTAGCGCACTTCCACCGGATAGGTGCGACCGGAGACTTCGATGATCGGCGCGCCCCCGAAATGCTTCGAAAACCGCTGCGGATCGATGGTCGCCGAGGTGATGATGATTTTCAGGTCGGGACGCCTGGGCGCAAGCTGCTTCACATAACCCAGCAGAAAATCGATATTGAGGCTGCGCTCGTGCGCCTCGTCGATGATCAGCGTGTCGTAGTTCCACAGTCCACGGTCGCTATGGGTCTCGGCGAGCAGGATGCCGTCGGTCATCACTTTGACCAATGTAGTGTCGTCGGTACGATCGTTGAATCGAATCTTGTATCCCACCGCGTGTGTACCGCTTTGCTTCAATTCCACGGCCAGTCGTGTTGCCAACGTACGCGCAGCGATTCGTCGCGGCTGGGTGCAGCCGATCACGCCGTGTATGCCGCGTCCAAGCTCCAGACAGATCTTCGGCAACTGCGTGGTCTTGCCAGACCCGGTTTCGCCGCAGAGGATAACGACCTGATGCTTTTGAATCAGCTCGGCAATCTCCCGCCTGCGCTCGGCAATCGGCAGGGCATTGTCGAACTCGGGGTGGGCGACCAAAGTGTGGCGCTGCTGGCGCGTCTGAAAGCGCTCGCGCGCCTGTGACAGCGCGGCAGTCAGCTGCTGATCAAGTTGATCGTGCGGCTTCTTTTGTCGAACGAAGTCGTTGCGCTTTTTGGTGAGCGCGATCAGGCGGCCACGATCGGCAGCCAGTACATCATCGAGTTGAATGCGGGGTTCGGACATAGAGCGCGCATTTTACGCGCTCGCCGCTCTTGGCTGTGTTTGATCCATCACAAACCATGAGCCGGCTGTGAGGCAGTAGACTAAGATTCAGCTCACTCTTTCGGACATGAATCAAGCGTGAAAATTGCGTTGTTAAGCGATATCCATAGCAACATCCAGGCGCTGCACGCATGTCTGGCTGATGCGCGCGCGCGGAATGTCGACCGCTTCGCGTTTCTGGGCGACTTTGTCGGCTACGGCGCAGACCCCGGTCTGGTGGTCGACGTGATCATCGAACATGTCGCAAAGGGTGCAATCGCCGTGCGCGGAAACCACGATGAAGCCATTTACAGCGATTCGATTTACATGAACGACTCGGCCATGACGGCCATCGCATACGCGAGGCAGGTATTGACGGCGACCCAAACGCTGTTCCTGCGCAATTTGCCAATGGTGGTGCGCGAGGGAACCTGCTGTTTCGTCCACGCGTCGGCAGCTTCGGCGGAAAAATACCCGTACATAGATTGTCCGTCAGCGGCACAACGCTGTGCGGAGGTCAGCGAAGCGCCGCACACGTTTTGCGGCCATGTGCACGAACAACTGCTGTATTTCGGCGCACCCGGCGCAAAGATGACACTGTTTCGCCCGACGCCAGGTATTGCCGTACCCGTTCCATCACACCGCCGCTGGGTGGCGCTGATTGGCTCCGTGGGCCAACCGCGAGACCGCAATCCCATGGCGGGATACACGATTTTCGACAGCGCTCGCAACACCATGACTTTCTGCCGCGTCTCTTACAATCAGTTTGCTACCGCCGCGCGCATTCGCGAGGCCGGACTGCCGGAATCCATCGCGTGCAGGATTGAGAATGGCTATTGACATCGACATGGGCTACCTGAAAACGATGGGGCCGGGTAGCGAGATCGACGGTTTTCGCGTCATTGACCGATTTCGCGCGGGTGGAACCGCGTTTCTGTTTTGCGTCGAAGCGATCAATCGCCCCGACATCGATTTTCCGATGGTGATGAAAGTGCCCATGGTGGGATGCGATCAGCCGCAGGAGAGCATTATCAGTTTTGAAACAGAGGCAATAATCCTGCCGCAATTGCATGGCCCTCACGTGCCGCGATTTGTGGCCAGCGGAAGTCTTGAGCGCAATCCGCATCTGACGATGGAACTGGTAGCCGGCGATGGGCTTTTGCAAATTGCTGCCGCTGCGCCGCTGCCGACTGCTCGCATCGTTGAACTCGGCGCGGCGCTGGCCGACGCGGTACATTCGCTGCACCTGCAAAACGTAATCCACCACGATCTGAAGCCGGATAACGTCATCATTCGCGCTGACGGAACGGCGGTGTTGCTCGATTTCGGTTTTGCGCATCACGCGCATTTTCCCGATCTGCTTGCCGAGGAAAAGCGTTTCGCGGCGGGCTCTGCACCGTATGTATCGCCGGAACAGTTGTCGGGATCGCGCGAGGATCCGCGCAGCGACATCTTTGCGCTGGGCGCCGTTATTTATCAGCTTGCGACCGGCAAACTGCCGTTTGGCGTGCCAGACACGCTGAGCGCGATGAAAAACCGCCTCTGGGCATCCCCGGTCCCGCCGCGCGCGCGGGTTGCGGATGTACCCCCATGGCTACAGGAGATCGTCCTTCGATGCCTGGAGCCCGAGCCCGATGCGCGCTACCAGACCGCCGCCCACGTGGCATTCGATTTGCGCCATCCGGAACAGGTATTGCTCACGCCGCGCTCTACGCGTTCCGAGCGCAGCAGCTTCGCGACACAATTTGGCCTCTGGTGGCGCTCACGAGATGAGCGGCGGCAACTGCAAAGAAAGCCGCAGGTGCTGGTGAGCCAGTCGCCGATGATCATGGTCGCCGTGGACACCTCGCACCCGGATGATGCTCGTCACGCCCCGCTACAGTGGACCGTGCGCCAGCTTGCCTCGCTCAATCTCGAATTCAGGCTGGTCTGTGTATCGGCGATCCGCTCGGCATCACTCGACGAATCGGGCGGCATAACAGATAGTGCTTCAGGCCTTCAACTCGTGCACCGCGTACGCCTGCGCAACTGGATAGAGCCGCTGCACCTACCCGCACAGCGCGTCTCGTTGCACGTCCTTGAGTCAGGCGATCCGGCAGCGACACTGCTCGATTTCGCCAAAAGCAACAACGTCGATCTCATCGTGCTCGGCGCACCAGCGCCCAGCGAGACTGCGCTCGCGTGGTGGCGCTCGGTTGCATCTAGTGTGACCGCCAACGCAGAATGCAGTGTGCACGTTGTACGTGTGCCGTCTCGGCCGCGCGCGGACTGGGAAATTAGCGACGGTCAGTAGCCCGGCTTCGGCGCGGCTGGCAGGCTAGAAATGCCTGAAACGCCGCGCCAGTAGCCGGTTTACCGCATTTTGTTGGCAGTTACACGACGCTCAGACGCACATCGATGTTGTTGCGGGTGGCGTTTGAGTAC
>JANMZU010000292.1:0-4483 GCA_031383585.1 Betaproteobacteria bacterium | reverse complement strand
ATACTCGTGAGCTGGAACGTCAAGGAGCAACTTTTACGGTCGATACGCTGCGCGAGCTGCGCAGCGAACAGGGGGACGCCGCTTCGCTCATCTGGCTGATTGGCGGCGACGCCTTTGCAAGGCTTGATACTTGGCATGATTGGCAGTCGTTGCTCACGCTCGGCAATTTCGCCGTGGTGTTGCGTCAGGGTGAGCCGCATCCGTTGCTCGCGGCGAGCACATTATTCAAGACCTATCTTGCGGGGCGGCACACCACCGCGTCCGGCTTAAGTGATTGCGCTTTTGGCCGTTACGCGATCCTGGCGGCTGCGGTGCCAGCGGTGTCGTCAACCGACATACGTGCCCGACTTGCAGCACACCAATCGATACGCGGTTTAGCACCTGACGGCGTTTGCGATTATATTGAGCGACACAAGTTGTATGAACATGAGGAGATTCCCTAAGTTGGCTACTAAAAAACTGACGACCATCGTCATCGACGCACTTGAGGACATTAAGGCGCGCGATATCAAACTGATCAATGTCAGCAAACTGACGTCCGTGTTTGATTACATCGCTATTGCGAGCGCTGATTCAACACGGCAGACCAAGGCGCTGGCAAAAAATGTCATGGACAGGGTCAAGGAGAGCGGGGGCTGGATCTACGGCATTGAAGGCGAGCAATCCGGCGAGTGGGTGCTGGTGGACTGCGGCGACATCGTGGTGCATATCATGCAACCGGCGATGCGCGAGCTCTATGAACTGGAAGAGTTGTGGGGTGAAGGCAGCCTGGAGTTTCCAAAACCGAAGCCTGCGCCTAAGCCGGTGGTGGCCGTTCCGAGTCCGGTCAAGGCTGCGCCAAAGGCTTCGGAAAAGACCAAGGTTGTCGTGAAGGCGAAAGCCAGAATTACGCCCAAAGTAAAGATAGCCGTCGCGACAGAGTCGCCGCCGGTGCCAGAGAAAGCTGTGAAAAAGGCGGCTGCAAAGAAGCCGGTCGCGAAGAAACCTGCGGCCAGGAAACCCGCTACGCCAGCAGCCGCAAAACAGGTGGCAGATAAGCCGGCGACTAAGAAGCCTGTCGTTAGAAAGCCAACTTCTACGAAACCTGCTGTTGAGAAGCTGGTGGTCGAGAAGCCTGTCGCGAAGAAAGTTGCGACAAAGATATCTGCGGTAAAACAACCAGTAGTCGGGAAGACTGCGGCAAAGAAGGTGGCTCCAGCAAAGCCTGTTGCAAAGAAGCCAGTCGCGAAAAAGCCTGTTGCAAAGAAACCGGCCGCGAAAAAACCAGCAGCAAAGAAACCGACCGCAAAAAAGCCGGTCGCGCAGAAACCTGCGGCGAAGAAAGTGCTTGCAACAAAGCCTGTCGCGAAAAAGCCAGCTGCGAAGAAAGTCGTTGCGGCAAAGGCGGTTGTAAAGAAGGCGGCCACGAAAAAGCCAGCCGCAAAGAAACCCGCAGCGAAGAAGCCTTCGGTCAAGCGCCGAAAAACAGCGTCGGATTGAGCAACGGCTCGCGAATCGTGGGAATCAGTTTTGAAAGACAAACTCTAGCACTGGCGCGGAATTTGACGGCAAAACCGCCTGAAATGCCCGCCAATATTGGAGTTTTCAGAATTATCCCGAACCCACCGTTCGCCCTGAGTCTGTCGAAGGACAGGGATGTGAGTCGTCGTTCCAGCGTATCCCACTCGTGTTTCGACAAACGCGCCATTAACGGAAATGAAGTTGCTGGAATTTCCCGGTCGCAGTCCGGGCTAAATTGAAACTGACGATTGTTGCGCTCGGCCACAAGATGCCAGGCTGGGTGCAAGCGGGTTTCGAGGAATACGCTAAACGTATGCCGCCAGAAGCGCGCATTGAATTGATCGAGCTTAAGCCTGAAGACCGTGGAAGCAAATTGATCGATGTTGTGCTCAGGAACGAGGCCTTGCGTATCGATGCGGCAATACCAAGACAGGCTGAACGACTAGTGCTTGACGAGCGCGGACAACGATTGACCACCCGCGATCTGGCGCAGATGTTGACGACCTGGATGCGTGAAGGCGTCAGCCCCTGCTTTGTCATCGGCAGTGCAGATGGGCTGCATGAATCCGTTAAACGGTCGGCTTCGAGGCAATTCTCCCTATCCGGCTGTACACTGCCGCATGGAATGGTGCGCGTGATGCTGGCAGAGCAGCTTTATCGGGCCTGGTCTTTGACGCAAAATCATCCGTACCATCGCGACTGACAAAACCGGAATTGATGACTGTTATGCCGCCACTTTCAAACACCATTTATCTCGCATCGAAAAGCCCGCGGCGCCGTGAACTGCTGAAGCAGGCTGGCATTCACTTCGAGCTGCTGATGATGCGTGAACAGCATCCACGTATCGACGTGGATGAAACGCCACTCCATGACGAGTCTGCGCACGTCTATGTTCAGCGTATCGCTTCGCTCAAAGCAGCGACGGCGTTAAAGGTGATGCGTGAACGGCGGCTGCCGCCTCGGCTGATTCTGACTGCCGATACGACCGTGACCATCGAAGGCAACATCCTGGGCAAACCTGTTGATCGTGATGACGCGGTACGAATGCTTAAACGACTCTCCGGGGAGTCGCATCAGGTGCTGACTGCTATCGCCGTGGCGACCGAGCACGAAGTGAAGTATGCGCTGTCAACCAGCTTCGTCGTTTTTTCCTTACTCACCGACGATGATATCAAGCGCTATGTGGACTCTGGCGAGCCAATGGACAAAGCGGGCGGATATGCGGTGCAAGGCCTGGCAGCCAAATTCATTTCCAAACTTTCGGGTAGTTACTCCGGCGTAATGGGTTTGCCGCTTTACGAGACGACAATGCTGCTAAGACAATGCGGCCTGCCGGTTTGAACGGTACTGGCCTCGCTACAATAAAAACTAACGACAGGCCAACATGAATGAACAAATACTGATCAACGTGTCCCCTGAGGAAACACGCGTAGCCATCATGGAGCAAGGCGCCGTACAGGAGTTACTTGTTGAACGCGGATCTAATCGGGGGCTGGTAGGCAATATTTACCTGGGACGTGTTGGTCGCGTACTGCCTGGCATGCAGTCGGCGTTTATCGAAGTTGGGCTTGGCCGTGCGGCTTTCTTGCATGTTGCCGACATCTGGGCATCGAACAAAACTGCTGAACAAAAGCCGATAGAGAAACTGTTGCAGGACGGGCAGACCCTGCTGGTACAGGTGATCAAGGACCCCATCGGCAGCAAGGGCGCACGGCTTTCGACGCAGATCTCCATCGCTGGCCGCCTGCTGGTGTATTTACCGGGAGACCAGCACATCGGGATCTCTCAGCGTATCGAGGACGAGGTCGAGCGCGAGCACTTGCGCGAGAAGGTTCATGCTTTGATGCCCCCCGGCGAGACTGGCGGCTTTATTGTGCGCACGGTGGCTGAAACCGCTACCGACGAAGAGCTCACGACCGACATTGAGTACCTCATCAAGTTATGGCGGGGCATCGGGACAGCCGCGAAGACAGCGCCCCCACAAATGTTGCTATATCAGGATCTTGATCTGTCGCTACGCGTGTTACGGGATCTGGTGACGCGGGAAACCGAGCGTATCGTAGTGGATTCGCGCGGGACGCATGCCCGCATGCAGGATTTTGCGGAACGCTATACGCGCCATTCGCTTGGTGTACTGGAGCACTACGCCGGCGAGCGCCCCTTGTTTGACCTGTTCGGCGTTGAAGACGAAATCGAACGCGGACTAAAGCGTCGTGTTGATCTGAAATCCGGCGGCTATGTCATCATCGACCAGACAGAGGCCTTGGTGACAGTCGATGTGAATACCGGCGCCTTCGTTTCCGGGCGAAGCTTTGACGATACCATTTTCAAAACGAATCTGGAGGCCACACAAGCGATCGCACGGCAATTGCGATTGCGCAATCTCGGCGGCATCATCATTGTTGATTTCATCGATATGGACAGTGAGGAGCACAAGAACGCCGTACTTGCAGAATTCCGCAAGGCGCTTTCACGCGATCGCACCCGAGTAACAGTGAATGGATTCACGCAGCTTGGCCTGGTTGAAATGACCAGAAAGCGCACACGGGAGAGTCTGGCGCACATTCTGTGCGAAGCCTGCCCGACATGCACGGGGCGAGGCGAAATCAAATCTGCACAAACGGTTTGTTATGAAATTCTTCGAGAGATCATGCGCTCCGCGCGACAGTTCGATGCCAAAGAATTTCGCATTCTTGCGTCGCAGACGGTGATTGACCGCTTCCTCGATGAGGAATCCCAGGGCATGACCATGCTGGAGGATTTCATCAAGAAGCCGATTTCTCTATCGGTCGAGACAGCCTATACCCAGGAGCAGTACGACGTTATTCTTGTCTGAGCATTGTTTGTACGTTGTGGCGTGCGCCCCGAGTCGTCAGGGCTTTGCGTTCAAATTCAATCTTTGAGTTGCAAGAAAATCGACGGGGATTTCTTTGGTCGCGGCGGGCTTCGCGAGGTCTTGTTCCGAACGGGCGACTGCCAGATT
>JANMZU010000282.1:0-9302 GCA_031383585.1 Betaproteobacteria bacterium | reverse complement strand
CGCGCCAGTAGGGCCTTTGCCTTTGAGCCGCTCATAGCACTCAACGCCACGATCGGTTGCGTAACCGGTCTCGCATTCCTCGTAGGTGATCTTCACGCCGTTGATGCCGCCATCGCGCTCATTAATCAGCTTTAGATAATCGACGAAGCCATTCGCCCACGGCACGCCGTTGGGCGCATATGCCCCGGTGCGGTAAACCAGTACCGGTACAAACTGCTCGTTTGCCTGCGCGCTCGCTGCACCCGAGGCAAACGCCCCGACTAGCGCGGCAGCGAGGGCCACTTTGTTTAATGTCGTTTTCATTTTCAACCTCCTAAGTTGTGAACCAACGATTCAAGCATCTTTGCCGTCGTGCTTTTGTATTTTGAAACCTGGATAACACTACCAAAAAAGTCGATGCGGTGTGCGTCAATGCGGAAAAGGCCATAGCCGCAGCTTCTCTTTCGCCACTGCCCACAAACGCGCCAAACCATGCGGCTCGACGATCAAAAAGAAAATGATCAGCGCGCCGAAAATCATCGCCTCAAAATGCGCAGCCGTCGCTGTCGACATGGGCAGACCGAGCCAAAGCGGAATTTGATTCAACAGGAGCGGCAGGATGACGACAAATGCCGCACCGAGAAACGATCCCAGAATCGACCCAAGACCGCCGATGATGACCATGAACAGCAGGCTGAATGAGCGATTCACATCGAATGCCAGCGGCTCCCAAGATCCGAGGTGCACGAAGCCCCAGAGCGCGCCAGCGATGCCAACAAAGAATGAGCTGACTGCGAATGCCGAGAGCTTGGCGTAAACCGGCCGAATGCCAATAATCTCGGCGGCGACGTCCATGTCGCGCGTGGCCATCCACGAGCGGCCGATGTGTGACCGCACCAGATTTCTCGCGATCAACGCAAACAGCACCACCACGCTCAGCACAAAAAGGTACTTCTCCAACGGTGATTCCCAGCGGAAACCAAACACTTGCAACACTGGTGCGCTGACGGAGCCGGACGACGAATCATTGGTAAACCACTTGACCCTTGAGAACAGCCAGTCGAGAAAAAACTGGGCAGCGAGGGTGGCAACGGCAAGATAAAGGCCCTTGATGCGCAAGCTGGGAATGCCGAAAACCATTCCAACTACAGTAGTGATCAGGCCGGCCAGCACGAATACAACCAGCATGTTCAGATCCGGCAAACGAACGGCGAGGTTGTAAGCCGCATAAGCACCGACCATCATGAAGCCACCAGTGCCGAGTGAGATTTGCCCGCAATAGCCGACAAGAAGGTTTAGCCCCAGCGCTGCAAGCGAGAGAATCAGGAACGGAATGAGGATCGCGCGGAAGATGTACTCGTCGGCAAAAATGGGAATGCCGACAAACGCAACCATCAACAGCAGCACGATGAATACCCGATCCTGCTTGATCGGGAACAGCGCCTGATCCGCCTCATAGCTGGTTTTGAATTGACCGTTTTCTCTATAGAACATGGTGCCTCATACCCGATCAATGTGACGTTCGCCGAACAGGCCTTCCGGCCGGATCAACAGGAACGCCAGCGCCAGCACATACGCGAACCAGTTTTCGATGCCGCCACCGATTATCGGGCCCAGATAAACTTCCGCAATTTTCTCGCCAACACCGATGATCAGTCCGCCGACGATGGCACCGGGCACTGAGGTAAACCCGCCCAAAATAACGACTGGTATCGCTTTCAAGGCGATCAGAACAAGTGAAAACTGCACGCCAAGCTTTGAGCCCCAGATCATGCCTGCGACCAGTGCCACAAAGCCGGAAACACTCCAAACGATTACCCAGATGCGATTAAGTGGAATACCCACAGACTGTGCCGCCTGATGATCATCAGCCACAGCGCGCAAGGCCCGCCCCGTCGCGGTCTTTTGAAAGAAAATTGCCAGAAAGGTAACCAGAGCAGCGGCAATTCCGGCGGCGATAAAGTCTTCGAGATTAATGAGAAGTCCACCGTCAAACATCTTTTCCAGAATGAGCTTTGGTTCCTTTGGCATGCCCAGATCGATGCGATAGATATTGTCTCCAAAAAGCTGGGGGCCTAACCCTTCCAGGAAATAGGTTATTCCAAATGTCGCAAGAAACAGGATGATGCCCTCTTGATTGACCAGATGGCGCAATACCAGACGTTCAATCAAGAACGCTACCCCTACCATCATCAATGCGGACAACACGAACGCCACCGGCATCGGCATGACCTCCGAAAACCGTGCGAACGCCAGCGCTGCCAGCAGCACCATTGCGCCCTGCGCGAAATTGAAAACTCCGGAGGCCTTGTAAATCAATACAAATCCCAACGCGACCAGCGAATACAAGACGCCCGCCATCAAGCCGCCGAGTACCACTTCGATGAACGGCCCCACTAGTGCTGCACTCCGAGATAAGCATCAATCACCGCCTGGTTATTGCGAACCTCATCAGGCTCGCCGTCGCCAATTTTCTTCCCATAGTCGAGCACCACGACACGATCCGAAATGTCCATGACCACCCCCATATCGTGCTCAATCAACACGATTGTGGTGCCATACTCTTCATTCACATCCAGTACAAATCGGCACATGTCCTGCTTTTCCTCGACATTCATGCCGGCCATTGGCTCATCGAGCAAAAGCATGGTCGGTTCTGCAGCGAGTGCGCGGCCTAGCTCCACGCGTTTTTGCAAGCCGTAGGGCAAACGACCGACCGGTGTCTTGCGGATTGCCTGTATCTCCAGAAAATCGATGATCTCTTCAATCTTGGCGCGGTGAGCGAGTTCCTCGCGCTGGGTAGCACCCCAGTACAGCGCCTGTTGCAGGATGCCGGTCTTCATCATCAGGTTTCGGCCCGTCATCAGATTGTCCAGCACACTCATGCCCTTAAACAACGCTATATTCTGGAAAGTGCGCGCCACGCCCTGTGAGGCGACCTTGTGCGGATTCATCTGGTGGCGTTTCTCCCCCTTAAAAAAAATCGTTCCCTGCTGGGGGTGGTAGACGCCGTTGATGACATTAAGCATCGAACTCTTGCCAGCGCCGTTGGGGCCGATGATGGCGCGAATTTCATGTTCACGAACATCAAAGCTGATGTCGGACAGCGCTTGCACACCGCCGAAAGCCAATGAAATATTTTCGAGCGCAAGAATGACTTCGCCAATCTGGCTTCGGGTCGATTTTGTATCTGTATCCAACCCTGCGCTGTTGCTTGAATTGTGCGCCACCGCATTCTCCCCCATCAGGCGGCCTTCCGGCGAACCGATGGCTCGGGGCTGACGACGGTTTTTGCTGACCCGATTCTCAAGTCGGCGCGCACAACGCCGCTACGACCATCTTCGAACTTCATTGCCGCTTCAATCTCGCAATGATCGACATCCGAATACAGCGCATCGACGATGACAGCATACTTCTCGGCAATGATGTTGCGACGAACCTTGCGTGTACGGGTAAGCTCGCCGTCGTCAGCATCGAGCTCCTTGTGCAAAATCACGAAACGCGCAATCTGGGAAGTCGCGAGTTTCGGATCGGCAGCAAGATCAAGATTTACCTTTTCAATACACTCTCGAATCAGCTTATAGACCTCCGACTTGGCCGCAAGGTCTGCGTAACCCGAATAGCCAAGATTGCGGCGCTCAGCCCAGTCTCCCAGTGCTGCGCCATCTATGTTGATCATGGCAGTGACATGTTTGCGCTGATCACCAAAGGCAACAGCCTCTTTGATGTAAGGAAAAAACTTCAGTTTATTCTCGATGTATTTGGGGGCAAACAGGCTACCTTCCGCCAGGCGCCCCACATCTTTAGCGCGATCAATGATGATGAGGTGACCGTCGGCATCGAAAAATCCGGCATCGCCCGTCAAGAAAAACCCTTCGGCGTTGATCACGCTTTTCGTCGCCTCTGGCTGACCGTGATATTCCTTCATCATGCCTGGCGAGCGCACTAGCACTTCGCCATTTTCTGCAAGCCGGACCTCTACACCCGGCATAGGCGCGCCTACCGTGCCCAGTTTCACGTCACCTGATTTTTGCATGCACACCGTCACACAGGTTTCTGTCATGCCATAAAGCTGCTTCAGGTTGATGCCCATGGATCGATAGAAATTAAAAAGATCGGGGCCAATCGCCTCTCCGCCCGTGTAGGCGACACGGATGCGCGACAGGCCAAGCACGTTCTTCAAAGGGCCGTAGACCATCAGCTCTCCTACGGCGTAGAGCATGCGATCAATCAGGCCAATGCCGCTCTTGCCGTCCAAAACGTTGATGCCTACACGCCGCGCTACATCGATGAAATAGCGAAACATTCGCCGCTTTAAAGGGTTCGCATCTTCAATCCGGATCATTACCTGCGTAAGGATATTCTCGTAAACGCGTGGCGGCGCGAAATAATAGGTCGGACCAATTTCACAAAGGCATTGCATGACCGTATCAGTTGATTCGGGGCAGTTCAGGCAGAGCCCTGTGACATACGCCTGACCATATGAGTACAAGAAATCACCTACCCAAGCCATCGGCAGATAACACAGCAGATCATCCGTTTCGCTGATGCCGTCAAATTCAACCAGCACGTTGGCAGTGTGAATCAGCGCAGTGTGTGTATGAGACACCCCTTTGGGCTTACCCGTGGTACCGGAGGTATAAAGCATGACGGCAACGTCGGCAGGATTGCCCTGTGCAATTTGATCGCAAAAATGTGAGGGATGCCTGGTGTTGAACTCCCGGCCCAGCGTGATCAATCGTTCATACGACAGCAACTGTGGCTGCTGGTAATTGCGCAGACCACGCGGGTCGTCATAAACAAGATACTTTAGCGCCGCACACTGCGGCAGCACCTCCAGCAATTTGTCGACTTGCTCTTGATCTTCGACGATAGCAAATTTCACGTCTGCATCCTGCAAGACGTAGACCATCTCCTGGGCTACCGCATCCTGATACAGCGGAACCGGAACCCCGCCCAGACATTGAGCAGCCATCATGGCCCAATATAAACGCGGCCGATTGTCCCCGATCACGGCAAGGTTGTCGCCACGCTGGAATCCCAGCGCCGCCATTCCACCGGCCAGCGCCTCGACTTCCTCGCGAACCTGCAACCAGGTATAGGTCTGCCAAATGCCCAGGTTTTTCTCGCGAATGGCAGGCCGATTACCACGCTCGACAGCGTGCTTTTCCAGCAGACGAGGAAAGGTAATCGCATCACCAGCTGTGGCAGATACCGTCACTACATTCCCCTCCACTGACGCCTGCCTCCGATGTTTGGATATTGAGGCAGACGAATAGTTTTTTGGTTTTTCGCTTCGCCGACTCACGATTGTTAATGCGCGATACGGCACACGACCTTGCAGGCAGTTTATGCAGTATCGGCGTGTATAGTTGTCGCCGCAACGACATTCTTTATATTGCAGCGCACCATGTCAAACGACGTTTCCCGGCTATCGATCCCGCAATTTCTGTCCAATTGTCGCTGGGCGCAATCGCTATCGAGCGAAGAAAAGCGGCAGGTCGCCAGCGAAGTTGTCGAAAAGCAAGTGCCGGCAGGCGGGTACGTTTGCCGCAAGGGTGAGGCGGTGAGCAACTGGATTGGCGTCGTCGATGGCCTCGTCAAGATGAGCAATCTTTCTTCCGACGGGAAACTCACGACGCTCACCGGGGTGCCGTCGGGTGGATGGTTTGGCGAAGGCTCATTGCTGAAAGATGAACCGCGCCGATACGACATCATGGCACTTCGCAATAGCCGTATTGCCTACCTGCCGCGTGCCACCTTCAACCGCTTGCTCAACACCAATCTTGGCTTCAATCGGTTCCTGCTCATTCAGCTTAATGAACGTCTGGGAATGTTTATCGCCTTGATGGAAAATGAGCGGCTACTGGAACCGGATGCACGAGTTGCGCGCTCGCTGGGCGCGTTGTTTAACCCGGTGCTTTATCCAGGTATCGGCCGACAAATACAAATTTCGCAAGAGGAAATTGGTTTCCTCGCTGGCGTGTCCAGACAGCGTATAAACCAAGCCCTGCAAGTGCTGGAAGCGGCCGGATTGTTGCGCGTTGAGTACGGTGGCGTGACGGTGGTCGATCTGGCAGGCCTGCAGAGTTTTGATCGATAGTAAAGCCAACGATAGACATCTAAAACTCGCCCGAGGCCGGCGTGCCTCAAGCCCGCATCGTCGGACGCATGATGCCGTCGGTGATTTGAACTGCACCAGCCGAGACAAGCTCACTGGCGATTCGTGCGGCCAGCTCATCGTAAGTCAACCGCAAAAACTGCTCATTCATGTCTCGATGCAGGGGCACCGTGGAGAGATAGTGTGGCAGGTCACTCAAGCTCATTTGTTGCTTGTCTAGCAGGGCAAATACCAGCATGACTTTGACCAAATGCCGGGCATTTTTTCCCGGGTTTTCGGAAAACACCTTCAACCGCGCACGCAGACCATCGATGGAGTGCTGGACGTCGCCGAATGGCTGACCATGGCCCGGGATGACTAGGCTTGGGCTAAGCAGTTCAATTTGCGCCAGTGTTGCAAAGGCGGCGTCGATGAAATTATTGCGCCCGGTTTTCTCATCGATATTCGGCCAGACAAAGCCCATTCCGCCGTGCTTGATGTGCCATAGCGCATCGCCGGTAAGCAATATTCCCGTCGTCGCACAATGAAACATGAGGGCATCCATGTCGTGACCCGGTGCCGCATACGCTGTCCATGCGGCGCCACCAGCCTCAAAAGTATCGCCTGGCGAGATCGTATCGTCGAATGCGAAAGGCTCTGCATACTGGTCAGTCATTTCAGACCAACAACTTTGCTCGGTCCATGGCTGCACGTGTTTTACTTCGTCAACAGGAATCGTTATACGGCATTGGTAATGCGCTCTCAACGCCGCATTCCCACCCATGTGATCGCTGTGGCAATGCGTGTTGATGAGTCTGTCAAGACGTTTGCGCTGCGCTGACAGTGCGGAATCTACGTAGCGAAGCGTCGCCGGTGCATGCCGACCATAGCCACTGTCGATCAACACGTTTTCATCGTCCGAACAAAGCACGACCTGATTGCAATTTAGCCAACCGCGCTCAATGACACAGATACCGGGATGTGGGTGGTGGAAGTTTGCAGCCATATAATGTGAAAATGAGTTCCGCCTCGAATATTAGCACCGCGCTTCCGCTATCCGGTGTTCGCGTCGTCTCCATGGCATTAAATCTGCCGGGACCGGCTTGCGTACGCAGACTCGCAGATTTTGGGGCTGCCGTGACCAAGGTTGAGCCGCCGGACTCCCTGGGTGGCGACCCGATGCGCACTTACGCGGCCAAATACTATGCGTCGTTGCACGAGGGTGTAGCGGTTCGCACCATGAACCTGAAAGACGCAGAGCAGCGCAATGAAATGGATAACTTGCTGGCCAACGCCGATGTGTTTATCACCGCGCAGCGTGAAGCTGCATTGTCAAAGCTGCGGTTAGCCAGTGCAGACCTTGCGGCACGATTTCCAGCACTTTGCCACATCGCCATTGTTGGGGACGAAAATGGCAGCGTCGCGGGTCATGACCTTACCTACCTGGCGGATGCCGGGCTGGCGAGGCCGCCTTATTTACCCACCACACTGTTCGCGGATCTCGCCGGCGCGGAACGTGCTGTGACAGAGACTTTTGCGGCCCTGCGGGTTGCAGAAAAAACTGGTCGCGGACATCATTGCGTCGTCTCATTGAGTGCGACCGCGCATGCGCTCACCGGGCCGATGAAACATGGCCTTACCAACACCGGCGGGCTGCTGGCGGGATCACACCCTGGCTACAATTTCTACCGCGCATACGATGGCTGGATCGCGCTTGCTGCGCTGGAGCCGCAATTTGTGGAGCGGTTGACCAAACTGGCTGGCGTCGAGTTCACAAAAAAGGCGCTGCAAGAATTTTTTGATACTAAATCCGTCAGCGAATGGAAGGCTTGGGCATTAGCCAATGACATTCCGCTTTCCGTCATCGCCGACTTCTCTCTCCGCCAAACCACCAATTCCCCCATCTAGGAATTCCTTCCCATGCAAATCAAGAACTCCGTTTTTCTCATCTCAGGTGGCGGCTCCGGCCTTGGAGCCGCAACCGCCAAAATGCTTATTGATAACGGTGCCAACGTTGTGCTTGCCGATATCAACAAAGACGCAGGCACGAGCATGCAGGCAGCACTCGGCGCGCAAGCAAGATTTATTGAAACCAATGTCACCGATGAAGCCAGTGTACAAGCCGCCGTTGACCTTTGCAGCTCTGCATTCGGCGGATTGCACGGGGCAGTGAACTGTGCAGGCGTGGCGCCGGGAGAACGCGTCGTCGGCAAGAACGGCCCGCATTCGCTCAGCAATTTTCGCCGTGCGGTGGAGATCAATCTGATCGGCACTTTCAACGTGATCCGATTGGCCGCACATGCAATGTCGACACAAGCGCCGAGCACTTCGGGTGAGCGTGGCGTGATTATCAATACGTCATCGGTCGCATCTTTTGAAGGGCAAATCGGCCAGGCTGCCTATGCTGCTTCGAAAGCCGGTGTGAATGGGATGACGCTGCCGATTGCCCGCGAATTCGCCAAGCTTGGCATCCGCGTCATGACCATCGCGCCCGGCATTTTCGACACGCCGATGCTGCAAGGGATGAGCGAGGAAATTCGAGCTTCGCTTGGGGCACAAATTCCGTTTCCATCGCGTCTTGGACGACCGGATGAATACGCGGCTCTGGCAAAGCACATCATCGAGAACGAAGTGTTGAACGGGGAAGTGATTCGGCTAGATGGGGCGATACGGATGGGGGCGAAGTGACTAGTGATGTATCTCGCCCTTAGAACTTGCTAGGCGCGCACCCTTAGGCACCGCGCCACGGCCGTCGGTGGCGGTTCAACAGCGGTCCCTCACTCCCACACTTTCGCGCGATAATGCCGCATCCCGCGGTCCCACCAGAAGCAAAGACTGCACACCGCCAATGGCAATCGGAGAGAGACATGATTTTTGATACCCACGTCAACGACGACACTGACGCACTGCGCGATTCGGTAAAACGCATGTGCGATGATGAACTGGCGCCACGCGCTGCCGAAATAGATCACAAGAACGAATTCCCGATGGACATGTGGAAGAAGCTCGGTGACTTGGGTTTACTGGGCATTTCCATTCCCGAAGAATTCGGCGGCACCGGCTTGGGCTATCTAGCTCATACGGTAGCAATGGAAGAAGTTTCGCGCGCATCGGCATCGGTCGGTTTGGCATACGGCGCGCATTCGAACCTGTGCGTGAACAATATGTACTTGAACGGCAACGAGGCGCAGCGCAAGAAATATCTGCCCAAGCTTTGCTCAGG
>JANMZU010000249.1:0-7162 GCA_031383585.1 Betaproteobacteria bacterium | reverse complement strand
CGAAGGCATGATGCGGCAGACTGTGTTCGTTTCTGCCACCCCCGCAGATTACGAGGCGGCACATCAAGGGCAGGTCGTGGAACAGTTGGTGCGTCCGACTGGACTGGTCGACCCAATACTGCACGTTCGACCCGCCTCTACGCAGGTAGACGATTTGCTCTCGGAGGTGAACAAGCGCGTGGTAAATCAGGAGCGCGTACTGGTAACCACGCTCACCAAACGCATGGCCGAGGATCTCACCGATTACCTCGGCGAAAACGGTATTAAGGTGCGCTATCTCCACTCCGATATTGATACCGTAGAGCGTGTGCAGATCATTCGCGATTTGCGGGCTGGATTGTTTGATGTACTAGTCGGTATCAACCTTCTACGAGAAGGGCTGGATATACCCGAGGTCTCACTTGTCGCGATTCTCGATGCCGACAAGGAAGGTTTTCTGCGGAGTACGCGGTCGTTGATTCAAACCATCGGCCGTGCCGCACGTCACGTCAATGGCACGGCCATACTTTATGCGGACAGGGAAACCAACTCAATGCGCATCGCAATGGACGAGACGAATAGACGGCGCGCTAAGCAGATTGCACACAATACCTTGCATGGGATTGTGCCGAAATCGGTGTCCAAGGGGATCAAGGACATGATTGATGGCGTCTACGATCTGGACGACAAGCGTACGGAGTTGGCGACCGAGAAAAAGGCGGCGCAGGATCGAAAGAAGTACGACGTGCTCTCGGTGAAACAGATTGAGACCGCCATCAAGCGCTTGGAGCGGGAGATGATGGATGCAGCGCGCAATCTCGAGTTTGAAAAGGCTGCGCAGACACGTGACGAATTGAAGATGCTCCGCAACAAATTGCTGGCCGTCGGCGGCGGCGATTCCGCCGCGGGATGAAACCGAAGCGGATAGGTTTAGCGTCCTGGCGCGGGGGCACTTGCGCCTATGCCAGCGGCTTGCTCCAGCGCAGCTGGACTGGCTGTTTGCACTTTGCTGACGCCGCTATTTTCGCGCTTGGGAATGTTACTTCCTATAGTCACCGTCTTTTCTTCGCGTATTGCCGGTGCCGTCTTGTCGTCGGTAGTCGCACAAGCTGATAGCAACGCCAATACGGAAAATCCAAGTACAAACTTCTTCATGCTTTTCTACTCCTGAGTGTTGCAAGCGGGTTGGTACAATGCGTGGCGCAGCCTGACTACATATATTTTAATCACGAACGAGTCTTCGATGAAAGTTCTCTTTGTCTGTTTGGGAAATATTTGCCGCTCTCCAACGGCCGAAGCCATATTCAGCAAGCTGGCCCTCGAGGAGGGCGTAATGGATCAACTGGAAGTCGACTCGGCGGGTACCAATGGATTTCACATCGGGCAGTCTCCTGATCCACGTTCAATCAAGTATGCAGCCAAGCGCGGCATCGATATCACGCCTTTGCGTGGAAGGTTGATTGATCGTGCCGACTTTGAGCGCTTTGACCTCGTGATCGCAATGGACAATGAAAATGTTCGCCAGTTGACTGCACTTTGCCCGGAAGCCATGCAGGGGAAAATTAACCTGTTGTTGTCCTATGCCAGGCGTTGCAATTATCGCGAAGTACCGGATCCGTACTACGGCGGTGCGCGAGAATTCGAGCTTGTACTTGATCTGATTGAATCGGGTTGTCGCGGTTTGCTCGATCAACTGGTCATTGACGGCTTCGTATCGATTTCGCAACATTTGCAGGTCCGATCGCATGTTTGAAGGCACGCTAACGCTGGTCGCTTATGTAAAGATCTTTGTCGCGATGTTGGTGGTGGTCAACCCGTTTGGCATCATGCCGGTTTTCGTCGCGATGACCAGTTCACAGTCACAAATCGAACGCAAACGGATCGCGCGCATTGCGTCACAAACCGTGGCCGTTGCACTGTTGATTTCCGCGATATTCGGCGAGCGCGTTCTCGACATGTTCGGCATCTCGATTGCCAGTTTCAAGGTCGGTGGCGCAATCCTGATCATGCTGAACGCGATGGCGATGATGCAGGCGATGCCAGCGCGCGACAAGCAGACGCCTGAAGAAGCCGAGGAGGCGGAAGACAAGGCGAGCATCGCGGTTGTGCCTCTAGGCATTCCGCTGCTCGCCGGCCCCGGCGCGATGTCCACCATCATTATTTATGCCAGCGAGAAGAAAGTGGTTTGGCATTTGCTCGGCGTGTGCGCGACTGCAATTGGCGTCGCGATCGTCACGTGGGTAGCGCTGCGTATCGCCATTCGCGTCGGGCAGCGGATGAGCACCACGACGATGAATGTCGCTACCAGAATCATGGGGCTGCTGCTGGCGGCATTGGCAGTTGAGATTTTTGCCGGTGGAATTGTTGAGTTAATTCCCGCGCTGGGTAAGCCCGACTTGTTTCGTTATGGCCCCCACTAACCCACAAAGAACGCCATTCCACGCGGACTTCTAGCTGGAAATGCTTGGAAACGCGCACCAGCATTAGGGTTTACGTTTTTTTGGCCTAGAATCCGCCTGTCTCTATCCAGGCCTCAACCTGATCCAGCCGGTCATTGCCCCAGAAGGGCTCGCCATCGACAATGATGTACGGTGAGCCAAATACACCCTTTGCCAGCGCGAGATCGACCTCGCTCTTCAGGCGCTCTTTGACTATGGGATCGGCGATGGCCGCAAGCACAGCTTCGCGCTCTTCGCCAAATTGTGTAGCGATATCAGCGACTTTTTCGGCCGAAGAAATATCGACGCCCTCGGCAAAATAGGTGTCGTAGCAAGCTCTTGCAAATCGCCGTGCCTTAATTTCATCGCGATCCGACAGCCAGTAGAAAATACGCGCTGCGTTTTGTGTGCCGATCGGAAACGCAGCGGGCTGCGTATAAGGGATATTCAGGAAGCGTGAAGTGCGCAGAAAATCACGCACGGAGTATGGACCCTTGAGCGGCACGTTTATTAAAGGCGCCGTGCCGGCCGCCTTGAACATCGGCCCAAGCAGAATCGGCCGCCACGTTACCCGGCGATTGTGTCGGGCGGCGAGCGCATCGATTCGGGTCGCGGCAAGGTATCCGTAAGGCGACGAAAAGTCGAAATAGAAATCGATGGCGGGTTTGTCGCTGGGCATGGCTTCTCCATGAGTACGTACGGCTTTTTCGGCAATTTACTTCCCCGCAGCCTTGGATGATAGTCGCAAAAAAAGCCCCGTGACGGGGCTTTTTCCGGAGGTACGGGGATTAAAATCCCGCCCGAGCTTCTAGACTGATGGTTTGTCGCCGCCATCTTCAGAAACCGTGTTCTTGGTTTCAACGAATAGCAGCGGTTCACTTTGGGTGGCTCGCGGCCCGCGTGGCCGTGGTGTGCGACGGCGCGGTGCTTCATCTTCGACCGCCGGGGCCACCGGCACTACCGGTGCGGCAACGGTCTCGATAAATACCAGTGGCTCGCTAGCAACCACGTCCCGGTTGCGGCGGCGTGCCGGGCGTGGCGTGGAGCGAACTGTTTCTGCGTCATCGATTTGATCGACAGGTGTTGGAGCAGGTGCCTGCGCTGATTCGATTCCAGGCAACATTGGTGCTGGTGCAACCCCAGCGGGTGCAATCGGTGCCGATGCGGCAACTACAGGCTCTTCCTGAATCGGTATGGACGATGCCGGTTGTTCCTTCGCGACCGCAGCAGGCGTCGCGGAGGCGGCGGCTGGCGCGGTATTTACATGGCTCACTGCCTCAGTCGTTACCACGGCCACTGCAGCCGGCATGGTTTCGGTTACGCGAGCAGCGTCCGGCAACGGTGTTGCCGATTCGTTCACAGGCAAAGCACTCTGAACGTTCGCAGGCGCTGCATTCTGGTCTACGCGTGGCTCACGACCATCGCGAGTGCCGTCGCGACCGCCGCGGCCGCCACGGCCACGACGCCGCCGACCGCGCCCTTCGCCCTCTTCGCCGATTTCAACTGGCCGCGCCTCCAGTGCTGCCTTTGGCTGTTGTTGCTGACGTGGTTTTTGCGGCTGCGGAGCTACTTCCGGTACACCGGCAACCGCAGGGTCAGCAATTTTTTCTACCCGCGGTTCACGTTGTTCGTTCGGGCGATTGCGCTCATTGCGTGGGCCGCGCTCTTGGCTCTGTGGTCCTGACTGCCCTGGGCGATCCTTGCGGTCTCCGCGTTTGCGGTCGCCATCTCGGCCATCTCGTCCGTCGCGCCGAGGACGATCTCCACCACGGCCATCCCGATTTTCGCGCGGTGGCCGTGCAGGAGTTGCTGGTTGCGCAGCTACAGGTGTTTGTGGTGCCGGATCGGAGCCGAACAGACTGGCGAAGCGCTTCCACAATGACGGTTTCTCTGCTGTCGGTGCCGCCGAAGCCACCGCTGCTTCACGCGGAGGGGGCTCGGCGACGATTGGCGCCGGTTGCGCCGGTGTAAACCCTTTGACAATTGGCTCCGGGCGCGTCGGCTTCGATTCCGGATCCGCGCCTTTTGCACTTGCAACTTCCTCAACCGGACGATTGACCATCTGGTAGCTTGGCGTCGCGAGATCCAGTTTGTCGGAATCTGAGCGCAAGCGCTCAACTTCGTAGTTAGGCGTCTCAAGGTGAACGTTTGGAATGAGCAACACATTCACCTTGAAGCGCATTTCCATCTTGTGAATGTCCTGGCGCTTCTCGTTGAGCAGGAAGGTGGCGACGTCAACCGGCACTTGCGCGTGAACTGCGCCGGTGCCTTCTTTCATGGCTTCTTCCTGAATGATGCGCAATATGTGCAGCGCAGACGAAGCGGTATCGCGAATGTGTCCAAGGCCGTGACAACGAGGGCAGGGGATATAACTCGATTCCGAGAGAGCAGGTTGCAAACGTTGGCGCGACAGTTCGAGCAATCCGAAGCGGGAGATTTTTCCGGTCTGCACACGGGCGCGATCATAGTGCAATGCGTCACGCAGGCGGTTTTCGACTTCGCGCTGATTCTTTGTCGATTCCATGTCGATGAAATCGATGACGACCAGTCCGCCCAGGTCGCGCAGGCGCAATTGGCGAGCGATCTCGTCGGCAGCTTCGCAATTGGTGCGGAAGGCAGTTTCTTCGATATCGTGGCCCTTGGTTGCGCGCGCCGAGTTAACGTCGATCGACACTAGCGCTTCAGTATGATCAATAACAATGGCGCCGCCCGACGGCAGAGTCACATCGCGGCGGTAGGCGGTTTCAATTTGATGCTCAATCTGAAAACGCGAGAACAGTGGAACGTCGTCCTTGTAGAGCTTTACCTTGTGGACGTTTGCAGGCATCACGGTCGACATAAACGACTGGGCCTGCTCGAAAATCTCAGGCGTATCGATGAGAATTTCGCCAACGTCCGGTTGGAACAAGTCGCGAATCGCGCGTACCACGAGACTTGATTCGAGATATATGAGTTCGGGTGCCTTCACATCCTTGGCAGCGCCATCGATGGCTTCCCATAGCTGCATGAGATAACCAAGGTCCCACTGGAGTTCTTCGGCGGTGCGGCCGATACCGGCGGTGCGAGCGATGACGCTCATTCCTTCGGGAATCGTTAACTGATCGAGGGTTTCGCGTAGTTCAGCGCGCTCTTCACCTTCGACGCGGCGGGAGACACCACCGCCACGAGGGTTATTGGGCATTAGCACCAGGTAGCGGCCCGCTAGCGATACATAGGTCGTAAGTGCCGCACCCTTGTTGCCACGCTCGTCTTTTTCGACTTGGACTAGCAACTCCTGGCCGACGCGCAGATTTTGCGCAATCTTGCCGCGTGTGCCTTCGCCATCTTCGCCTTGTACGTATTCGCGGGTCAATTCCTTGAAAGGCAGGAAGCCGTGGCGTTCGGCGCCGTAGTCGACGAATACTGCTTCAAGCGAAGGCTCGACGCGGGTGACTTTGGCTTTGTAAATATTGCTTTTTCGCTGTTCCTGACCGGCGTGTTCGATATCGAGATCAACCAGCTTTTGCCCATCGACGATCGCAACGCGGAGTTCTTCTGCCTGCGTTGCGTTGAATAACATGCGTTTCATAATTCTTCCTTCTCGCGCCGTTCCAGCGTTAGGCGAGGGCGAAGACGAACCCGGCGGGTCTGGCGTGGTTAGCGCACAGACCGAGGCAACGAAAAGCGCGTTAGCTGACTAATCGCAACGATAAAGATGACGTGCCGCACCTCGCAGGGTCGTTGGACCGTGCGGTATCGTGTGTCGATGTTGGTGAGGGTTGATTGTCATCTTGCGGTACGAGTCAAAAAACTGCGGCGCTATTATTTTGTCGGCGCTTTCACATTGGAGAGCGCCTGACTGCCCTGTAGCCTTGGAGCGGTTTGGAGGACCAATATGGTTCCGCCAAATCGCCCAACTGTTCATCTTCACGCCACCCGGTGCTGCTGTCCGCTTCGCGGACGGTGCGCGCAAATCGTTTAGTATCGCTACTTGTTTGAGCCAGGAACCAGAGACCAAATGGTGAGGAACCAGCCCAGCGGTGAGCGAAAACGACCGCCCGTTTTCCGTTTTGAGCGGCGCACCAACTAACACTGGCAGTAGGGTTTTCAAAACTGCGCGGGAAAGCGGATCGACAGCACAAAATGGTGATTTCTTGGGAGCTCGGTGCCGACGGGCTGCACTAACAAAATTCACATTTGAGCGAATCAGTTGCGGTGCAGCGGGCCGGCGAAATCGGCGGACTCTCTTCAAAATCAACGAGATAAAAGTATATCCTAAGATGGCATCTGCGGGTAACAAATCAAATCCGGGTAAAGAGAGTACCCCCGAGAGCGTGGAGAGTGGGCCGTTCGCGGCAGCCAGTTTTGTGACCATCGACGACGCTTCCGTCGGGCAGCGGGTGGACAATTTTCTGCTAACGCTGCTGAAAGGTGTGCCCAAGAGTCATGTTTATCGAATTGTGCGTTCCGGCGAAGTGCGGGTAAACAAGGGGCGTGTCGCGGCAGATTACCGATTAGCAGAGGGGGATCTGGTTCGCGTGCCGCCAGTCAAAACCGCCGAGAAAAAAGAAAACCCTAGTGTGGGCGCGGCTTCGCAGGCATTTTCCGCTGCGAAGGGCCGTCCTTCTTTGAGTTTGCTATACGAAGACGAAGCGCTACTTGCAATTAACAAACCGTCCGGCTTGGCGGTCCATGGGGGCAGCGGCATAAGTTTTGGTGTGATCGAAGCACTGCGGGCATTGCGGCCGGAGGCGAAGTTTCTGGAA
>JANMZU010000242.1:0-6243 GCA_031383585.1 Betaproteobacteria bacterium | reverse complement strand
TCCATCCGATGTGGCCCAAGCAGAGCGGTTTCGTACCGGCCTACCCGCTGCATGTTCTTCGAGCAGCGTGTACCAATCTGGTGACGGCACGGTAAACATTCGCGTCATCTGCCACGGTTCCGGCAAATCGATGGACGGTCTCATCTCAATCAAGAATGGCGTCGTCACCAAAATCCGTTAGAGGGCTTCCCAACAGAGCCAAAGTGGCTAAACGTTCGCAGTAACAGTGATTGAGCTAGCGGGTTGAAGTCCCGTCCAGGCAGTTATCCGTACACCAATGTAGTGTCCAAATGGGTCGGAATCAAATTTTTCATGGAAATCATTGCGGCTGTGAGTGCGCCTGCGTTCTAAGTAAACGTGCCGTTGCTTGTGCACTGCTTATCAAGGGAGGGCATCCAAGCTCGCGCACTTCGCGCCAACACAAACAAAGGGGCATGCCACGACTCTCGCTCATTTGGCACCGTGCAGGGCGTGACCCCAAAATTTGGCGGCTCCATACAAGAAATGAATACTGCCGCGAGGCAGCTACCGGGCTCGAAGTGGTAAGGTCAAGGGGGTTGGCGACGATTTTTCAAGCGTGAGCTAAGTACGCAAAATAGGTCCTCGCTGACCACTTTGATTTGGCGGGAGCGGTGCAAGAAAAAATAGTCGCGTTGGTTATAACTTTGAAAGCTTCTCAGGAAATGTTTCCCAGAAATCCTGTATGGATCTTGCGTAGCGAAGAAAGTCTTCTCTGCCCAGTTCGAGGAAGTCGGCCATTTCCAAGCGACCTGCAGCCTTTGACAGGGCCGCTTGAAAATCAGCGCGCTTACCGAATAGGTGTTGCGAAGTTTCATAAAGATCGTTGCAAGCTTTCCCTTCTCCATGCTTGATCACATTCGCAACTAGCCTCAGTTCGTCGAGATCCTTGTAGTAAGGCATGGATGAAATGTGAAAATTGCAAGACGCTAATAATTTTTCTAGATCGGCGAATACCGCTTTGTTTATGTTGGCCGGTGTTTTGCCAACTTCGCCCCATCTTAGCTCAGTCCGTAGAAAGTCTTTTAGCAGTCGTTCCCAGAGGTGGTACAAGCCTGCTGCAGATAGCCCAATCAACTGCTGCCTTGTAAAACGAAGGCTTTCATACACTTGCTGTCCATATTCGTCTACCGGACCTATAAAATCGCTCGGATCGTCACTTCCATCGGACGGCTTACTCATAGCGGTGTCCCAAGCTTCCTTCATCTTCGCTTTGGCTTCGGCTTCAATGTCATCAAAGATCGGTAGCAAACGGTTGGCAAAACTGTCCACAAAAGACTGAGTAGTGCTTTTCGCGATATCTCTATTGAAAACGCAAAAATACAAATCTGGACTATTCATGGGCACGAGAGCAGGGAATAACAGTTAGTCGAGTTTGTTGCATATTGAACATACATAACTCTTCAGAGGTGACCGATGATGCGGCCTATTATTCTGCTCTTTCTTTGCGTGTGTTATTTAGAAACTGGGCACGGACAGAATAAGTGCAAGACCGCAGACGGAAAAGTTACATACCAAGATGCTCCATGTGCGGATGACCTAATCAAGCGTGCGGAGGAGACTCAAAAGGAAAAGCTTGAACTTCGAGAGCAAACCAAGAAATCGAAAGAAATTGAGTTCAGCAAGTCAATTCCCAAAGATGCAGCTTCAAGAATACAAGGCGGCGGACACGGCGTGATGCAGCTCGCAGACGCTTGCGGACAAAACATTGGACTCGGGATTGGCTACGGATTGGACACGAGTCAGTACGAAAGGGAGTGTGGTAGAAAAATCGATGCTTTGACCATGACGGATCGAGAACTTCGCGGTCGAGCGCTCATGAGGATTGTTTCAATTGTTTCAGTTGCTGTAGGTCTCGCAGCGAAAGGACAATCGAGCAGAACGAAGCAAGAGGTTCAAACCGCGCTGCGAGCCGGGCCCTAAGCATGGTAGGGCTTCGAAAACGGGGGCAGCCGCGAACTGACCACGGATAATTTCCAACCCGCACTTCCCCAGCACACCACACCGTAAACCGCCATTCAGCGCGCATCCCAGCCAACTAATGTCTGCAGAGGCTCGCCAAATGGCGATCTACATATTTAGAACAACCCGACAATCTTCCCTTCGTCGTTTACATCGATCGCGTTCGCCGACGGCACCTTCGGCAGACCCGGCATGGTCATCACGTCGCCGCAGACCAGCACGATGAATTCAGCACCTGCCGCCAACCGCACCTCACGAATCGTCACGACGTGGTTGCTCGGCGCGCCGCGCAGCTGCGGATCGGTGGAGAACGAATACTGCGTTTTCGCCACACAGATCGGGTAGTGACCGTAGCCGTCTTCCTGTAGCCGCTTGATCTGGCCGCGTATCTTGGCGTCCGCGGTAATGTCTGATGCGCCATAGATTTTTGTGGCGATGGTTTTCATCTTGTCCCAAAGCGGCATGTTCTCGTCGTACACAAATTTGAAATTGTTCGGTTGCTCGCACATCTCGACCACGATGTTGGCGAGATCAACTGCCCCTTTCCCACCGTCAGCCCAATGCTTTGCGACAACCACTTTGGCGCCCAATTTTTCGCAGCGGGCGACCAGTACTTTCAATTCGGCATCGGTATCGTGGGTGCGATGGTTGATCGCGACCACACAGGGCAGGCCGTAGTTTTCCTTAATGTTGTGGATGTGGCGCTCCAGATTCACCATGCCTTTTTCCAGCGCCTCGACGCTTTCTTTGGAAACTTCTTTCACCTCCATGCCGCCGTGATACTTCAGCGCGCGGATGGTGGCGACGATGACTACCGCTGATGGACGCAAGCCGGATTTGCGACACTTGATGTCGATGAATTTTTCAGCGCCAAGGTCGGCGCCGAAGCCCGCCTCCGTTACGACATAGTCACCCAGCTTCAAGGCCGTCTGGGTGGCGATCACCGAATTGCAGCCGTGCGCGATATTGGCAAATGGACCGCCGTGAATGAATGCCGGATTGTTTTCGAGCGTCTGCACCAGGTTTGGCAGCAAGGCATCTTTGAGCAGGGCCGTCATTGCCCCTTGTGCTTTCAGATCTTTGGCCAGAATCGGTTTTTGATCCTTGGTGTACGCCACGACGATTTTGCCGATGCGCTCTTTCAAGTCCTTGATCGAGGTCGCCAGACAGAAGATCGCCATGATTTCGGAAGCCACCACGATATCAAAACCATCCTGTCGCGGATAGCCATTGGCGGGACCGCCAAGTGCCACGGTGATGTCGCGCAGTGCGCGATCATTCATATCGACGACACGCTTCCAGACGACGCGCCGGACATCGATACCGAGCTCATTGCCGTGATTGATGTGGTTGTCCAGCAATGCGGCCAGCAAATTGTTTGCCAGTGCGATGGCGCTGAAGTCGCCGGTGAAATGCAGATTGATATCTTCCATCGGCACCACTTGCGCGTACCCGCCGCCTGCCGCGCCGCCCTTCATGCCGAAAACTGGGCCGAGCGAGGGTTCGCGCAAGCATATGATGGCCTTCTTACCGATGTGATTGAGTGCGTCGCCAAGACCGACGGTTGTCGTGGTCTTACCTTCACCTGCGGGCGTTGGCGAGATGGCAGTCACCAGAATTAGCTTGCCGTCCATCTTGCCTTTAAGGCTGTCAACAAAGCCCAACGACACCTTCGCCTTATAGCGACCGTACGGCTCCAGTTGCTCTTCGGGAATGCCAATCCCGGCAGCGATCTCCTGGATCTTTTTCATGGTCGCCTTCTGTGCAATCTCGATATCGCTAAGCATGTTGCCCTCCGGAGTCGTTGTGTTTTTTTGCGAATTATTTGAGTGGCAAAGTATGGAACTGCCGAGCGCGCGCGCACCTTGATAAGCGTCAAGTAGAATACCTCGTTGATCTAAATCAACCCGACTTCTATGGACACTGCAGACCGTAAATTATCCGATGAATCCAGCGCAATTCACGCCTATCCCGGTGTGATTCGCGTGCGCGCGGCACTGCAGCAGCATGGGCTTGAAGACAACATCATCGTCATGCCTGAAGCGACGCATACCGCGCAGGCCGCTGCAGATGCACTCGGCTGCACGATAGGCGAAATCGCCAAGTCGATCATCTTCCGCGCAAGTACACGCGCGGTACTGGTCATCACCAGCGGCAAGAACCGGGTCGATGAAAAAAAAGTAGCGACACTGATCGGCATGACGCTTGCGAAGGCGGACGCCGAATTCGTGCGCGCGCAAACCGGCTTTGTGATCGGCGGCGTTGCGCCGCTTGCGCACACCGTTGCGCCGGTTGTGCTGATGGATTGTGACCTGCTGGCTTTTGAGCACGTATGGCCGGCGGCAGGACACCCAAATACGATGTTTCAGATCGCGCCTGGACGGCTAGCTGAAATTACCCAAGCGCAGGTCGCCGACATCGCCTTGATTAAATCGACAGCCGCCTGAAGATTCGCCACAACCAAGCACCCTGGAGAGAATCATGCACGCAAACGAACAACTGATTCGCGATTTTTACGCCGCCTTTGCCAAACGCGATGCCGCCGCCATGGCTGCGTGCTACCACCCGGATATTGCCTTCAGTGACCCGGCCTTTCCGATGCTGCGCGGCATGGAGGCCACCGCAATGTGGGCGATGTTGTGCAGCCGCGGCAAGGATCTGGAACTTATCCTGGGTGACGTGAGTGGCGATGACGACGGTGGGCGAGCGCACTGGGAGGCCAAGTACACTTTTTCACAAACCGGGCGCTTCGTGCATAACAAGATCGACGCCGCATTTGCGTTCCGCGACGGCAAGATTGTTCGCCATATCGACACTTTCGGCTTCTGGGCCTGGTCGCGTCAATCGCTTGGCGCGATGGGAATGTTGTTGGGCTGGTTTGGCCCGCTGAAAGCGATGGTACGCAAAAAGGCGGCCAAGTCACTGCACGCCTACATGGACAAGAACGAAGACGCGCTGCCTACGCCGGGCTAGACTCGGCTTTGCCGCGCAGGATGACGATATTTCCTGCCACGGACAGCGCCACGCCAAGTGTCGTTAGCCATCCCCAGGCAAACTTCTCGAAGAAAAACGACACCGCGAGCGCGACGATAGGCACCATCACGCCGATGTAGGCCGCGCGTGCCGCACCTATCCGCGCCAACAGCGTGAGGTAGCAGGCAAAGGTAATCACGGAGCCAAAAATTGCCAGATAAACGAGCGACCCCACATAACCAACTGTCGCCTCAAATGAGATTGGCTTGCCAAGAATAACGCCAATCACAAGCGCCATCACGCCACCGTAAAGCATGCCCCAGGCCATGCTGCTCCAGGTCGAATAGCCGCTCTTTTGGATGCGCGTGGCAACCATACTACCCGCCGACGACGCAACCACAGAAAGCATCGTGAGGATGGCGCCAAGTTCAGCGTTACGGCTGACTGACAAATTGGCAAATTCGTGCCAAAAAACGCACACGATGCCAGCGATGCCAAACAGCGCACCGACGGTGACGCGCGTGGTCATTGGCGTTGAAAACAGCGCGCGCGCCATCAGCATATTGAGCAGGGGGCCAGCCGTGTAGCCGACGGCAACCATGCCGGAGACAATGTAAGTTTCCGCGTAATAGACGAAGATGTAGCTGATGCAGAACATCGAGGCGCCGAACAACAACAGGTCAATATGTTCTCGAAACGTAAAGTGTAATTTCAGTCCGCGCCAACGACAGTACGCGAACACTGCCGCGGCGGCGACGATGAAGCGATACCCGACCGATATTTCCGGCGCGACCGTGCCAAGCTGAAACGTAATGGCAAGCCAGGTCGAACCCCAGATAACGACGCAGGTAGCGAATAGCTGGAGATTGGAAAACGAGGTCATGGCAACCGCTTAAGGGTCATTGGGCTGCGATAGTGCGGCAACATCGGAAAAATCTCAATGGCGAAAAGCAGTGTCAATATCGCCCGCAGCAATTGACTGTCACGCCGAGCCTAGTTTGATCGGGCGAGAAATCTGCTCTCCGGCACAAAACAGCAGGTTTCTCGTTCCACTCAAAATGGCATTGCGGGTGAGTCAAGGCAGTGTCGGCTGGCAGCCGCCCGCCTCAGATGCGGAACGACTGCGCGTTGCTATTTGGTAATGCCCACCTGCGAAAGTACGAACGAATAGGTATACGCAATTTCTTTCAGGTAGTCGTAGCGGCCTGATGCGCCACCATGGCCTGCATCCATGTTGGTTTTCAGCAGCAAAGGATTGGCGTCGGTCTTCAATGTACGCATCTTCGCAAC
>JANMZU010000220.1:0-1945 GCA_031383585.1 Betaproteobacteria bacterium | reverse complement strand
AGAGTATCGTTCTCGGCAGATGCCTTGTTCGATTTCGACAAAGCCACCATCAAGCCCGATGGCAAACAGGCGCTGGATAAATTCGCAAACAGTCTCAGAGGCACGCGCTACGACGTCATCAACGTAACTGGCCACACTGATCGTATCGGCACCAAGGCCTACAACGCCGCGCTATCCACGCGCCGTGCTGAAGCGGTCAAGAGCTACCTTGCTGGTCCTGCAGGCATTCCAGCGGCGAAGATTACTTTCAAAGGTATGGACGAATCGCAGCCGGTGACCAAGCCTGGTGATTGCAAAGGCGACAAGCCAAGCAAGTCGCTGATCGCCTGCTTGCAGCCGGATCGTCGGGTGGATGTGGAAGTTACCGCCACCAAGCCCTGAACGAAAACACTAGCGCTGACGAGGTTCGTAGCAGGAAAATGCTCTGAAAGCCTCGCCGGTGCTAGTGTTCTCCAAATTTCTTCAGCTGAAGCTGATTGCGCCCCCGGTCTCTGGACCGTTCGCACAACTAAGCAACAACTGTCGCGTCGAATATCGCCTTCACATCGCGCCTACGTAGCACCCAAAGTTGCGCGCCTGCTACCACCATAAAAAACGCCGGTATTACCAGCGCTGCAATTTGCCGCGACGCACCAGTCAGCGGCGTGCCGAACCAGCTGACCGGCATGGAGGTAAACATGATCGCGGCAGCAATCATCGGACTAAACACCAAGCCCAGTGCCAGCAAGACCATGGCGACCTTGCGCCAAAATGGGCGGTAGCGCCACAGACCAATGCCGACAAATAAATTCAACAGCCCGGCGCCCACGGTAAGACTGCCCGAGAACAGGTGACTGATCGTTGTCCAGACAGCACCGAGCCCGGAGAGGATAAACAGCACGGCAATGATGCGAATGTAGTAGGTCGCGGGCATGATTTTCTCCGGTTGATTTGCGCCTGACTGGTGCGGCAATCGCCGGAGGTTAGTGCACATCCAGCGATGGGCGGCAATGCCGCGCTGGCGAAGGCAATCCGGTCGTCAGCCCTCGACTACAACAATATTCGCCATTCTCCTACGCCCCTGTAGGCGTAGGACGATTACGCAATCGCTTGCTGCAGGGTAACTTGTGATAGCCGCAACGTTAATGATGTTGAACACCGTTTGCTGCACCCCCGTAAAACTTAACTCACTTGGAGACTACAACCATGAAACACCTCAAATCAGTTTTTGCCATCCTCACCGCAGTCGTATTTGCAACCTTGCTCGGTTGCGCATCGACGTCCACGAGGGAAGGCACCGGCGAATACATTGATGACTCCGTCATTACCACCAAAGTAAAAGCAGCGGTACTCAATGAGCCATCGCTGAAAGTTGCAGAAATCAACGTCGAAACATTCAAAGGCGTCGTGCAGTTGAGCGGCTTCGTCAGCGATGCCGGCGACGTGTCGAAGGCAGCATCGGTAGCGCGCAATGTCAAAGGCGTGACATCAGTGAAGAACTCGCTGCTGGTCAAAGGCCGTTAATAGTCAATTTGCAAAATCAGGAGTTACGAACATGCTCGAAACAATTGCAATTCTCTTGGTCATCCTCTGGGCGCTGGGTTTGGTTTCCTCGTACACCATGGGCGGGTTTATTCATATCCTTCTGGTGATAGCTGTGGTTGTCATTGCAGTGCGGCTGATTCAAGGTCGGCGCCTGTAGCGAACTGATTCCTTCCCCTGGGAGCAGGGGAAGGAGTTAACTGCATCAAATATTACCGGGAAGCTTTTTACCCGCGCCAGCAAGTATCCGAACAACTCTCGCAGCAATTGGAAAATAGAAAGAATCGAACAATGGACGCAGTCAAAATGTTGGCAATTGCACTGATCGTGGCCGGTGGCCTCGGTCTTGCGTATGGTGGATTTACTTACACCAAAGAAACCCACGAAACAAAAATTGGCCCGATTGTACTGGCTGTCAAGGACA
>JANMZU010000219.1:0-4308 GCA_031383585.1 Betaproteobacteria bacterium | reverse complement strand
CCAAACTCACCGTCGATGTGCGAACAGTGCCGGGCATCAATCATGTTCATCTCTGTCATTCGATACAGAACCTGATCGGTGACATCGGTAGCGTTCGGAAAATTGTTGATACGCCGACGCTGTATTCCGAACCTGATGAATGGATCGAGAGTGTCTACGCGACGGCGACACCGTTCATCGAAGGTAAGCCATCGCCAAAAACCATCATGTTTTCTACCGATGGGGCAGACCTCAAACGCGGCTATGGTGGGGCGATACCGACTGTCATCATTGGGCCGGGACAGCCGGAAATGGCACATCAGACTGATGAGTGGTGCTCGGTTAGCCGGATTGATCAGTCAGTGGAGATTTTTGAAAAGATCATGCGGGATTGGAACGGGATTTGAAGAGGGCGTCATTGAATTCGACCTTGGTCCAAATCCCATTTAAGCTATCGCGGGTGTGTGAGATGAACAGCGGCGGAGTCTATTTTTTGAGCGTCTCGCGCGTTAAACCGATACCGCCATCTTCACCGCCAGCGCCACCAGAAAAACCACAAACACCCTGCGCAGCACCACAACCGGCAGCCGATGCGCAAGCTTCGCCCCAAGCGGCGCAATCGCAAAACTCGTGATGGCGATTCCGGCAAATGCTGGCAGATATACATAGCCAAGGCTCCACGGCGGCAACCCTTTGTCGAAAAGCCCGGTTGCTACGAAGCCAACAGTGCCGGCAATCGCCAGTGGCACACCGATCGCAGCAGCGGTACCAATAGCATGGTGCATACGAAGGTTGCACCAGGTGAGAAATGATATCGAGAGTACCGCGCCGCCGATTCCTGCAAAACTGGAAATGATCCCCATCACCGCACCAAATAAAAACATGCCGCCCGACCCGGGCAGAGCATGGCGGCTTTTCGGTTTGAGATCAAACAACAATTGCAGCGCAAGAAAACAGATGAAGCCGACGAAGAACGTCTTCAGGAATGCAGTGCTGGAAAAGTGCGCAATGACCGCGCCGGAAAATGTACCGACCAGAATTCCTGGCAACATTTGCTTGACCACGAGCCAGTTCACCGCCTTGTGTTTGTGATGCATCCAGGCGCTCGAGATGCCGCCTGGGATGATCGTCGCCATCGACGTGGCGAGCGCCATGTGCACGACGTGATCGCTTGAAAAACCCTGTGAGGCGAAGGTGAGGGAAAGGATGGGCACCATCACCGAGCCGCCGCCGATGCCGAGCAGGCCAGCAAAGAATCCAACAAAGACTCCCACGCCTAGATAGATCAGCCAGTAAGCGATATCCATTCAGATAATCACGTCGGCGATCAGTGGAATCAGCACCGCACCTGCAACACCATGCATGCCCATGGCAAGGCCGGCAAATGCGCCCGCTTGCGGATGGATAGACATCGCGCGTGAGGTGCCGATACCGTGTGCGGCAACACCGATGGCGAAGCCGCGCTGCCACCAGGCGGTCAGGCGCAGGGCATCTAGTATGTAGCGCGCCAGGATGGCACCAATGACGCCGGTACACACCGCGAACACCGCCGTCAGCGTGGGTGATGCCGAAATACGCTCAGCTACGCCCATGGCGATGGGGGCAGTCACGGATTTGGCGAGCATCGCTTTCTGAATCGTCAAGTCGGCGCCAAACAAGCGTGCAGTAAACACGGCAGTCAGGATAGATACTGCGCCGCCGCACAACAGCGAAATAATCAACGGCAACACTTTGCCGCGTAGCGAATCCCAGCACTGATAAATCGGCACCGCCAACGCAACCGTTGCCGTACCGAGCAGGAAGTGAATAAACTGCGCACCCTCGAAATACTTTGCATACGGCATGTCGATGAGCGAAATGCCGATGGCGACGAGGATCACGGCGATAGCTACTGGGTTGGCAAAGGGATTACGGTTGGAACGCTCATAAATCATCAAACCGGCTTCATAAGCCACCAACGTCAGCAACAAGGCAAATAGCGGGCTGCCTGCAAGATAGACCCAGATTTCGGCTATGGGCAGGGCGGGTGTCACGCGGCCTCCTTGTGCTCTTCTGCAACAATCTGCCGATGGCCCGGCCAGAAACGGAGAATAGCCGCACTTACTGCGATAGTTGCCACCACGCTCACCGTCAGCGCAATGCTGATAGCCCAGAAGTTGGCCTTCAGTTGTGGCAGGAACATCACTACGCCGACAGCGGCTGGCACAAACAGCAAGCCGAGATTCTTGACCATTGCAGACGCTACGATATCGATAGGCGCATCGACTTTGCCACGGCGAATAAGAAACGCCAGCAGTAAAACGAGGCCAATGACGGGCCCGGGGACGGGTAGCGAGAAAAGACGCGAGACGATTTCACCTGCACTCTGAAAACTGAGCAGGATGATGAGTCCGCGGATCATGCTTTCTGAAGGCTGCCGGATCGGGTTGCAATCAAAACGTCGTTCCGAGCATCTTCAGCACCGCCTTCAGTTCGTTCGGCTTTACGGGGGTGATCGACAGCCGATTTCCTTTTTGCAGTACCACCATATCGGCCAGTGAAGGCTGCGCGCGCATTTCTGTCAGCGACAGCAGCTTGGTTTTCTTGACCAGTTTCACATCGACCAGCATCCAGCGCGGAGTTTCTTTCGTCGCTTTGGGGTCGAAATATTTACCCTTCTTGTCCCACTGCGTCTCATCGGGATAGGAGTTAGTCGAAACGCGCGCCAGTCCGGCGATGCCGGGCTCAGGGCAGGAGGAGTGATAGAACAGTACTTCATCGCCGATCTTCATCTGGTCGCGCATGAAATTGCGAGCCAGATAATTGCGCACACCGAACCAGGGAACGCTTTGCTCGGGCGCCTTGACGAGATCATCGATGGAGAACTCTTCCGGCTCGGATTTCATTAACCAGGCAGCCATGATCGCGGGGTAACTTAGAAGTCGAGAATAATTGCAGAGCAATGCGGGAGCGCACGGCACTTGAGTGTTCGCTTAGGCCCGCACTCTTGAACCAGGGGTTCAAGGCGGTCGTTTGCAGGAAGCCTTCAGGTACATCCGCTTGGGACGCGCACACCGGCAACACTTACCAAACAACCTCGACGTAAAGTCTATCGGTTCAAAGGATCTAAGACCTAAGCGAACGCTCAAATACCGTGCAACGCCAACACTATAACGTGTTGCGCTGCGGCCATCGCGTGTCTAGAAAAGTTTTTCCTGATCGGAAATTGCCTTCTCAATAATGTCTTCGAACGTGGAGATTTTGTTACGCGCAAAGTCCACGTCGATTTCTGCCTGTGGCCCCTTGGTGGAGCGCCCTACAGGCTTTTGCAAGTGCTCGTGGGCAATATTGAGGGCTGCCATGATGGCGATGCGCTCATTGCCGACCACTTTGCCGGTGTCGCGAATTTCACGCATTTTCTTGTTGAGAAATTCAACTGATGCCAACAACTGCCGCTCTTCGCCGTCGGGCGCAGCGACGCGAAACTCGCGCCCCATCACGGTGATGGTCACACCCTTGGCGTCTTTGACGGGTTTGGCATCCTTCGAGTCGTTCATCGACGGTCACCTTCGGTCTCTGGTAACTGGGCAATAAGCGCCTCGATCCGGGTCTTTGCGTGATCCAGCTTTTCGGACAAGCGTTTGACCTCATCGGATTTGGTCGCGACACTTTGGCGCAGCTCGGTGTTTTCCGAACGCAGCCGTTGGAATAGCGTCACGAAATGATTGAGCCGGTCTTCAAACCGCTGAAAGTCTTGTTCCATGCGACCAAATTTATCGAAAAAACCCTGTTACGTCAATGGTTAAGCGGATGATTTGAAAGTTTTTTCAAATTTGCACAAATCACTCATTGATCTTCCCATCTCCGCCGCTGCTTTACGTGCCCGGCAATCAAACCTATAGTGTCCACGCACTGCCAGTGAACAATCACTAAAAAAGGCACCATGTCTTCATTACTACCGCCCTCAGCCAAACAAGCCAATACGGCTAGTTCTGCGCAATTGCTGAGGCTGCTTGCGGACAATATTCCAGCGCTGGTTGCTTATTTCGTCCGCGACAATTTCATTTGTCTATTTGCCAACCGGGCATATGCGCATAGTTTTGGCTTGGACGAGTTTTCCATCGTCGGTAAATCTGTGCCTGAAATTATCGGGACAGATTCTTTTGGCGTCATCAAGCCGTACATAGAACGCGCATTGGCAGGCGAGACCGTCAGCTACGCGCGCCAGAATCGCCTCCCCGACGGAAGTGAGCGCACCTTTGAGGTAACGCTGATCCCCCACTTCAACGATGCTGGCGAGGCGGCGGCGGCATTCGTACTGATAAACGATATCACGCGGCATGCCGCAGC
>JANMZU010000209.1:0-3262 GCA_031383585.1 Betaproteobacteria bacterium | reverse complement strand
ATACTTGGGGTAGTAATCGGACACGCTGGCACAGAGTGGATAGGTAGTGCGCTTGAAAAGACGCATCGCCTCTCGCTAACCGGGTTCACTTTCGCAAGTGAGGAAATTTGGTTGATCCTGGGGGCATTGCTGCTGGCGGTGCTTGCGGGCTTGGTTCCTGCCTGGCGGGCATATCGTAGCGCGGTGCCGGAACTATTGAGTCGTGCGTGAAGCCGTGGCAATTGATGCAACGAAATTTGAGAGAAAACTGATGCATGCATGCAACTTTTTCGTTTCGACAGGGCGCCGCACCAGGCTCTGTGCGTTCGTCGCGACGCTGCTGCTGTGGTCCTCGTTTCACAGCGCAGTCACCTCGGCAGTAAATCCGCCCGGACAAATTCCTGACGATAAATTACTCAGCTATATAGGCAAGGACCCGCTGCCGTCTGGCACGGTCCCATGGCAATTGCTTCGTCAGGTGAAATTGGTTGAAAGCAAGGCGAAGGGTGCGACGGCCGCCGCCATGCTTCCGGAGTTCAGCGCTGAATTGAAGGCGCTGGATAAACAGGAAGTAAAGATTTACGGCTTTGTGTTGCCGCTCTCAACGAGCCCAAAACAGAAGCATTTTCTGATTTCGCCGTTACCCTCGCACTGCCCGTTTTGTGTAGACCAAGGCCCCGATTCGATGATTGAGGTCGTCGCGAAAATTGCAGTGGAATATTCGCCCTGGGAGCCGGTCATACTCTCAGGCAAGCTTGAACTGGTGAACGATCAATACCTGTTTTATCGGCTAACCAACGGCCAACTGGTCAAGAACTGATCATGGCGACGCCCCCGTTTGTACCTGCCAAACCCGGTCTGCCGCCGAGAGCGCCACCTTCGCCCGCCGGGATCAAGGCAATGCAAGGTACGTCCGGCGTGTTCACCAGCGAACAGCTGTCGCCAGACTCCCATAGTTTCCCAGTGATCTACGAGGCCGCCATTTTGTACGCTGCCGACTACTACGACGCGGCGCGAGAAACGCTCAAAGAGCATATGCGGACAGACGAGGGCAAGTCCAGCATTCGCACTTGGTTGATGCTGTTTGACCTTTTTCAGCTCACGCATAACCGGCGAGAATTCGACGCGCTTTCGATGATGTTCACGGTGCAGTTCGAGCGTTCGCCCCCGGCGTGGACCGTGGAAGCCGGCAACACCGATCCGCGCCGCAAAGAAAAGCGCGAACGCAAAGATTTATTCATCATGGCCCCGGATGCGAATGCGGCGCTGTTGGCCGAGATTGATCGTCTTGAAGTCTTCGCCAAGGAACTCGGTACCTGCCGTGTGGATTTCAACAAGGTCAAGTCGATCCAGGCAGAAGAGGCAGAGCTTTTCTCGCTGGTTTTCCAGCGCCTGCGTCGCTCTAAAATTCTGATGTGGTTTAACGGCCTCAATGAATTCTCGACCATGCTCAAGGCCAGCATCAACGAGGCGAGTGGCTTTCCGCTTGCGCAAAGCCAGGGTTGGTGGTCGCTGATGTTTGAGTTGATGATTCTTGACGGACGTATCGATGAATATGAAGAGCTCGGGCTTGAGTACGCAGTCGCCTACGAGATATCGCCACCGCCATGGGAAGTCGTGGTGCGGCCGACCGGAGCAGCTGAAGGCGCGCCAGTTGTATCCGCTGACACGGCGGCAGGACACGGCGCGAGCACGCCGCTTGGCTTTCCACTGAGCGGCGTCGTTGGTCAGAATAGCCGGGAAATGCTGCAGCAGCTTTCCATCTTTGCCACTAGCCGACAGGAAGTACTGGTAGATATGAGCGGCTTACTACGCATTGATTTCGCTGTTGCCGGAATGTTTTTTGAATCGATTCGCTCGATTCAGCTGTCGCAAAAACGCGTCATTCTTTCCAACCTGAACGAATTGGTCGCGGCGCTGCTGGAGGTCTTCGGTATGTCCAAGCACGCGATTCTAATGAGGAAGAAATTCGTCTAGACGCAGCATTGGCGAGCTTTCCAGGCCAAAAATGCCTGGAAAGCGGCGCCCCTGCTTGTGTTTGCCCCTAAAGCTCGTATCTGATTGTCGACGGCATGCAAACTGAACAATTTCACGGCACCACCATTCTCTCGGTCCGGCGCGGCGACAAAGTCGCCATGGGTGGAGATGGTCAGGTCACGCTGGGCAACATCGTCGTGAAGGCGACCGCGCGCAAAGTGCGTCGCCTCTACAAGGATCAGGTGCTTGCGGGTTTTGCGGGCGCGACGGCCGATGCATTTACGCTATTTGAGCGCTTCGAATCCAAACTGGATAAACACCAAGGCCATCTTATGCGCTCGGCGATCGAGTTGGCCAAGGACTGGCGCACCGATCGCATTCTGCGCCGCTTAGAGGCCATGCTCACGGTCGCAGACCGGACCAGTTCACTGGTCATCACCGGGACTGGCGATGTTCTCGAACCCGAGTTGGGCTTGCTCGCAATCGGCTCTGGCGGCGCCTATGCCCAGGCGGCGGCGATTGCGTTGCTGCAGCACACCGAATTGGCCCCTGCCGACATCGTGAAAAAGTCGCTCACCATCGCCGGCGATCTGTGCATTTACACCAACCAGAATCACACCATCGAAACGCTGGATTGACAGTCTCCCGCGGCACCGGCAACTAACAAACATGATGACGCCAAAAGAAATCGTATCTGAACTCGACAAACATATCGTCGGCCAGAGTGCCGCCAAACGCGCCGTCGCGGTCGCGCTGCGTAATCGCTGGCGTCGCATGCAGGTGCCGGAACCATTACGAAACGAAATCACGCCGAAGAATATCCTCATGATCGGGCCCACCGGCGTGGGCAAGACCGAGATCGCCCGCCGACTCGCCAAATTGGCAAATGCGCCGTTTCTCAAGGTAGAGGCGACTAAATTTACCGAGGTCGGTTACGTCGGGCGCGATGTCGATTCAATAATCCGCGACCTGGCCGAAATTGCGGTCAAGCAGGCTCGCGAGCAAGAGGCACAAAAGGTCCGCCATCAGGCTGCTGATCATGCCGAAGAGCGAGTGCTCGATGCGCTGTTGCCTGAGGCGAGAGGCTTCGATTTCTACGGCAAGGGCAAGGAAGGCGAATCAGCCGATGGTACAAGCAGCGCTGAAAACACGACGCGGCAAAAATTTCGCAAGATGCTGCGCGAAGGCAAGCTGGATGACCGCGACATTGAAATCGAAGTCTCTGCAGTCTCCGGCAATATGGAAATATTCGGCCCGCCCGGGATGGAAGAGTTGACGCAGCAAATCCAGGGCATGTTTCACAATA
>JANMZU010000202.1:0-1991 GCA_031383585.1 Betaproteobacteria bacterium | reverse complement strand
TCCGGCGCGATCCAGCATCTTGCAGGCATGAAAGACAGCAAGATCATCGTCGCCATCAACAAGGACGAGGATGCGCCGATTTTCCAGGTGGCAGACATCGGGCTGGTCGCTGATTTGTTCACGGCAGTGCCAGAGCTGGTTTCCAAACTCTGACATAATGTAGAATTCAAAAATGCGACGGGGCGTTCAGCGATGGACGCCCTTTTTCTTGCGAAGCCGGAAACGCCCGATTAACCTGTTGCGATGAACAGAGAAATCTTTGCTGCGCTCGCCATCATGGCTTCGGCCAACGCCGTATTCGCTGAAACCACGAAAGAGCCGCTGGTACTGAAACCGGCCTCGGCCTGGCATGTCGATTATGCCGAGGATCGTTGTCGGCTTGCGCGCGAGTTCGGGGCAGGCGATGAACAGGTCTATCTTTTCTTGGACCGCTACGGCCCCACCGAATATTTTCGCATGACACTCGCAGGCAAGCCGGTAAAAACCCCAGTCGACAAAGCCGATGCGACATTGCAGTTCGGGCCGACCGAAGTCGAGCAGAGCATCATGTCTTGGAAAGGCAATTTAGGGAAGATGCCGGCGCTAATCTTCGCCAATAGCATCCGGCTGGCTCCGCCAGCACCAGCCGAGTTTGCAGCGGCGACGAAGAGCGACAAGGATGAATGGATCGATTACGCACCCATCAGCGAAGCGCGGCAGAAAGCGATCAAATATTTAACGGTTGGAAAGCCGCTTCGGCGTCCGGTAACACTTGAAACTGGTTCGATGCGCGCGCCGTTTGTCGCGCTCGACAAATGCATCGACAATTTGATGACCACATGGGGCATCGACACAGAGAAGCACAGGTCACTGACTCGCAAGGTGCAACCGCAACAATCGCCTGGCAAATGGGTAGTGGCGAGCGATTATCCGCTCAACATGCTGGCATCGGGTCAACCTGCCATCGTCGAATTCCGCCTGAGCGTAGGTGCAGATGGTGTGCCGACGGCTTGCCACATCCAGTCGACGACGCGTCCCAAAGAATTTGACGATGCGGTGTGCAAATCTGTGATGCGTCGTGCCCGATTCGACCCAGCGATTGATGCGACAGGCAAGCCGCTTGCTTCCTACTATCGCAACACGGTTCGGTTCCAGATTCCCTAAAGGCAGATGCACGGGACAAAGCTTGCGCGACTCCGGCAAATGCCCGAAGGGCGGCGGATGACCACCGTCGATATTACCGCCACCCTCAATTACCATCTCCCCCAAGCCGCCGACGTGCTGCTCGCGGTGGAGGCTATTCCGATGGATGACCAAAAACTGCTGACCGACCTGTTAAAGGTCAAGGGCGATTGCTCTCCGCTGACGACCATCGAGGGCATGGACGGCCTTGGGCGGCGGACGTGGCTGCATGCGACGGGGCGGATCGACATCAGCTACACCGCGACCGCCGCGATTGACCGGCTACCCAC
This sequence comes from Betaproteobacteria bacterium, assembly GCA_031383585.1. Lineage (GTDB taxonomy): Bacteria > Pseudomonadota > Gammaproteobacteria > Burkholderiales > Usitatibacteraceae > UKL13-2. The sequence continues at coordinate 540 of JANMZU010000202.1, read as the reverse complement.
CAACATCGCTGGCCTTGGCGTCGTGCCGCATGCTGATCTGCCGCCTGCTTATATACAGTATCTAATGCCAAGCCGTTATTGCCCGTCAGACAAGCATGAGAATTTCGTCACCACTCGGTTTGACGGCCCCACCAAGGGCGACCAGATTCTGCAGATGGCAGAGTGGATTTACGATAATATCGAATATGCTCCAGGCTTTTCCGGGACCGGATCGACCGCAACCGATACCTTCATTTCGCACCGCGGCGTGTGCCGCGATTTCGCGCATCTCCTCATCGCCTTCGCTCGCGCCGCCGATGTCCCTGCGCGGATGGTGTCGGCATATGGCCTCGGCGTCGATCCACCCGATTTTCATGCGGTCGTCGAGGTATATCTGGACGGCCGCTGGCATCTGGTCGACGCCACACGGCTTGCGCCTGAGGAAAATTTGGTTCGCATCGCCGTCGGCCGAGACGCTACCGACATTAGCTTCATGACGATTTTCGGAACTGCAAACCTGATCTCGCAGTCGGTGAAAGTGGAGTCGGCGGGCTTGCCAAA
>JANMZU010000175.1:0-6360 GCA_031383585.1 Betaproteobacteria bacterium | reverse complement strand
TGCTCAACGAGTAGCCGGCGTGTACGCATTCGTCGGCGTCGAGTGCCAGCGAAGAAAAATCCATGACTACCGCCTTCCCGGTTAGGCGGTAGTTCCAATCAGCGAAAAATGTTACAGCCTCATCCCAGCTCTGTGGCCTCTTGGCCGGATCTTTTGCAAGGCATTGCCGCACGAATTGGTCGATCTCATCAGACAGGTGCAGAGTAATACTTGTCAACGCGACGGGTGTAAATTCAAGGTGCGCTGTCTCCCAATCGTGCTCCGTCGAAGCGGCGAAGAGCCTGTGCGCGGTAAACATTTCGAACAAGATGCATCCATAGGCATAGATGTCGCTTCGTGGGTCGAGCGTTTCGGACCGCCATTGCTCTGGTGACATGTAGGCCGGCGTTCCCGCGCCAAACTGCGCCGCATGCACGAGGCCGAAGTCGGTAACCATCGCTTTCCCATCGCCGTTGACAAGGATGTTTGCGGGCTTGAGATCGCGGTGTACGAGGTTCGGCACTTTGCGAACCGCGTGCTGCATGCCCTGCGCAATCTGCAACGCTATTGCGACTGCGACGGGCATTGTGAGGAGAGGATGGCCGAGCCATCCTCGCAGGTCTCCCTCCATGCCTTCTGGACCACGAACGTATTCAGTGATGACATAGGGGACGCTATTGAAACGCTCGACGAGGTAGGCGCGAACGATGTAAGGATGCTTTTCGAGCGAAATCCAGACCGACGCCTCGGTCTCAAATAGTGAGAGCACTCGTTTGTCATGCGCGTGTCGTGCGCGAACGGTTTTGAGCGCACGTGGAAGTTTCAACTTGTGGTCGAAACAGCCGTAAACAACGCCCAGCGCGCCGTGATGTATGGCCGAAACTTCATAACGGTCGCCGATCTTCTCACCGACCTTATACGGTTCGCTGGTATCGGACGGACTTCCGATAGCAATACGGGCAAGCTTCGACTGGTACCCTTCCTGGGCAAGACGCGTCTTATCGTCGGGCATCGCTGCCTCGCCAAGCACGAGTCGCGTGCGATAGGACTCGCCGGCAAATCGCGTTGCGTCTGTAGCAGTCATTGTGCAAGTTCTCTCAGGGAAAACCGCCACAGCTGTACGAGTGCAGGAGACAGCCGTGCGATCAAGATTCGCCTTCCAACGAGCAACAAATGATTGCCGCGAGAGCCGACTCTATTGAACGGTGTCGCATCGCAGGATTACCCATGTGTTCGTACGCCGAAAGGGTGCTTGCTTTTGCGTACAAGGTTAATGTTCTGCCGAGAGTCTTTGATCCGGTGTTTTCTACTAGCGCTATCTGCGAGGAAAATATCCACCAGTTCAGACATTGCATCTCCGTTGACCATAATCCCGTCGAATTTGCCAAACTCGATTTCGTAGTACCCGCCTTCCTGAAGGTTTACTCCACTTTCAGACAAGCGGAGCCCCGCATGGGTCCCGCTATCATATACGCCTGAAAGATACCGGAGCGTTATCGGGCGGCGTCCTGCGTTGGTGACGCTAACCAATATGCTGGAGAACTCGCCGGTACGTTCATGCAAGCGCGCGGAGCACTTGGCAAGTATCCGAGAGCGGTCTCGCCACGCGAGATATAACGACAAGCCAAGACCAGCGATTGATATCACTAGGGCGATGACGGAAAGAACGGTGGCGCTCGGCATATGCGGCTACCTTCGAAAATTCGCCACGCTAAGTGGCGTCAAATGCGTTCCTAGATTAACGCACATTGCGAAAAAATACGTGATCAGCAAGCGGCTTGTAAACACTGAAAATTTCATCGAACCATTCGTGGTTAGGAAGTGCCGTTCTCGATATTCCTACCTGTTCTTGCCAGGCAACAATTAGGCCTACGAAAACTTTTAGCACCGTTTCCGTCTGGTCAATGAGGCTGAAAATGAACTCCTTCGCGTGCGAAGTATCGCCGCCTGTCTGTAGGTCCCAGCCAGGTACTCTTGAGAGATCGTGAACGAAGGTATTTCGATCCTCCAGAAAACGCCTAAGGAGTAGATCAAACGACTCGTGCAAGCTAGCTCGCTTGCGCAGTTCGGATAAGAAATAGCCCAATGTTTTTGTTCTTTCAGCCTTCTCCTGCTGTTGGAGCAAATCTAGCGTCAGTGGCAGATGCTTCTTTTGAAGAACAATTGTCATGCATAGACACATAACTTTCTCCGCATTCTGCAATAGCAGCAACGCGACGCCCATGGCTTCCAATACTTCTTTCTGCTCGCGCGGGATATCCACGACCGCATCTGATTGGCCCATAGCGTCGGTGTTCATTGATTAGAGCAGACACGTGCCGCCATTGCATTTATGCGGCCAACTGTCTCTTGCCATCGACAGCGCGCCTCGTCGAACTTGTCTTCAGTCGAGAAGCACTCCCGCAACGGCGCAGGCGGCAATTTCGTTTTACGCTCCGGTTTCTGGGCAGGTAACTCTGCCTGCGGCGGGCGCAACCCGCTTCCGAAGAGTATTACCCCTCTGCCCAATTTCGCTTTCGTTTCTTCTAGAGTCTCTTTTATTACTGGCATAGCCACACTCCTTTGGTTACAAACAAAAATGGATTGTTTCCTTATTGTGGAACATGTCGATCCAATTCATTCTTGTCGTTTATCGATTGCAAAGAATCAGGTGTGATACTGCGTCCGTGCCTAAGTAAACAAGCGCGTTTTGCTCAAACTTTTTGGCGAGTTCCGCTGCGAAACATTCATCGACACCCATTATCAATAGGCTCGGCTCACGCCAAGTGCCATCCGCACTTACGCCTTCGCTCGCGTAGTGTCTTAGGCCGTGCGCGGCTAGCAACGATATTAATCGCCGTTGTCGAGCTTCATTCTCCCCCGAGGAGAGTGATTCGCTATATGGGTTCCATGCCGTGATAAGCGCGGCGCTGGTGCAGCCGGTATCCCGGTAAAGAGCGAGAAGTTCCGGGGAGTGTTGGCCGATGCGCAGGACGAACGACGAGCCGAGCGAGGTAACGCGGTAATGCGTTGCCTCATACGCGGTGATAAGTTCTGAAGTAATTGTGCCCAACAAAATACCCTCCAGGTGGAGGGTCGACGCTTTCCCGAATCATTGCCTTTGTCAGGCCACATTTGCTTTCACGAACCACCTTGCCCGAGAGGGCAGGTTGGCGTGGGCGTCGACCCACTTCAAAATGCATGATCAAGTATAGTCCGGCGATTTGCGCGATGCAAATGCATGCCTAGTTTCTGTTAATACTTAACGGTGGCTGTTCTTTGATTGAAAGTATCACAATGCGAAAATACCAACGCGCCAAGTAAGAATGTCCGCCGTTCTAGCCCAATTTCAGCGGATGATTCGAAAATATTTGAATGTTGATTTCCCAGTGCCCAGAACTATCCGGTCGGGCGCGCCAATAAATCAACCACTTAGTGGCTTTGTTTTTTCACCGATGGGCACCGTGCCCATTTAGGCGCCATTGAGGACCTCTCAAATTTAACCGGGCCGGTTCTTTACTTGTTCGCGGAGAACAATTCCCAAGTGAACCCCTCTCGACAAATACAAACAATAGAGAAATCCTAGTTGTAGACGCCCAATCGACCCAAGATTGTGGTTTTGCCTGGCTTAAGTCACGCCCTTGGACGAAGTGAAAATGGTGGGCCTGTAGATCATCCGACAATTGTTCGCGTCGCAAAGGAAATCAGCGAAATCGTATTTGCTGCCAATGAAACAACATGTCAGTGATTGCGCGACGCTAAGGCACTGGTGATGATCAGAAACCGATTTGCTTTGCGTACACGTTATTGTTGCTGTGGTGCGCGTGTGGACGTTGATCGAATGACTGCTTTGCTATATTTGAAGGTCAGGTTTCGGGAAATTTGTACTACCGGTTTGGGTCGACAGCGTTAGTTCGCGCTTCCAGATAGCAATCAATGTGCGGGTGCGGAACTGAAAAACCAAGCTAATGAGGATGATGGGAGGAGACACATTTTCAGACGAAGCAATGGCCTGACTTTATTCAGGCCATGAAAGCCAAAGTCGAATTGTGTGGCTCTTTCGACTTACTTTATTCCAAATGTCAGGTTTCCCGACTGACCTTATTACTGTCCGACTGACTTTATTGCTGCGCTCAACGAGATGCCGCGCCCGAAGTAAAACCGGTAGATAAAGCTGCGCCGCTGGCCGTGCGTCAGCGGCACATCGCGATGGCGCTGAGCGCGCAGTAACACCGTGCGCTCGCGTGCCGGAACGAAAAGTCGAACAGGTCGCGAAGACCGTAACAACCGCAATTCCACAGTTGTTCCCTTTCATGACGCTCAGAGGCGACGATCACCTTGTCAAGAGTGCTGCGGGTTGCTGTCTAGTGGCGCGTGTATCGCCATCTGCTTTGGCGCCAACAACGCCTTCGTCATCCTCACCAGTTGCAACGGCATCAGCGCCCGTTCCGGAACTGGAAATGGCACCAGATCAAACGCGGCAAACCCCAGCTTTGCGTAGAACGGAAACAACTCGTCGCGTATGTTGACAACGGTAATGTCGAGAAAATTACAACCGGCAGCGCGGCAATGCTGTTCCACCGCCGCGACCAGTAGACGCGAGTGTCCCTGTCCTTGCGCGTCTGGGTCTACCGACAGCAGGCCAAGATAGCCGCGCGAGTTCTCGACGGAAAAAAATACCGAGCCGAGCAGGCGGTGATGATTCTCAGGATGGTCGATCACCAGGAAACTGCCGATTTCGAATCGGTGGCCTATGTCCGTGGCATCTGTACGCTCTCCGGTCACGCAAAACTGTTCGCACAGAAATGCGCGGTTGGTGACAGTGACGATAGCGTTGAGATCCTCGATGGTGGCGGCGCGAACGTGAGGGGATTGGGGGGAGAGTTTTTCAGGCGGCATGGCCGAACTCTAACATTGGCGCGCTGTTCAGACCAAGAGGTCTGCCGCCGATTACAATCACCACACCGTCAACGAGCAAGCAGGGAGCTGCCATGACCGACACTGTGATCGAACCAGGCCATTTAAACTGTCCAAACTGTGCTGCGCCGATGAATCGGCACCGCTACGCGAGCACCGATGTCAGGCCGCTTGAGGTCGATGTCTGCTACGCATGTCACGCCATCTGGTTCGATGCGCACGAGAGTGCGCGACTGTCGCCGGATGGAGTGGTCGATCTGTTCCGTTTCATCCATGAAAAAGGTGGTGCATCGACGGCGCAGCTATCTTCCAGAATGAATTGCGCGCGTTGCCGCTCGCCTCTTACCCTGGCCAGCGACATCGCCCGCAACAATCGATTCACCTATTACCGCTGCACCCAAGGCCACGGGCGCCTGACGACGTTTTTGCACTTCCTGCGCGAAAAGCAGTTCGTCCGCGATCTGACCGTTGGTGAACGGCACAGACTTGCCGCACACGTGCGGCAGATCAAATGCAGCAGTTGCAGTGGGCCGATCGATATCGCAACACAAGCCGCGTGCAGCTATTGCGGCGCGGCGGTGTCGGTGCTGGACAAGGACGCGACGCAGAAGGCACTGGACCACTACCTGAAAGAGCGCCAGCGACCGGGCGCGCCGATACCAGTCATCACCCATGCGCCACGACAAGAACGCGATTCTGGTATGGATTACCTGCTGTTCGACATCGGTACGGATATGGTCGGCGCGTTTGCGCGTATGGCGGCGCGACCGGCCAGCCATTTCACGGGCGCATCAGTGGGCGCCAATATGCTGGCTGGTGGCGCGTCGCTGCCCGGCCTTTCGGATGCGATGGCACAAGCGGGGCTCGGTGAATCACTATCGCTAGTCGACTACGGGTCGGGTAGCAGCGTGTTGGGTGATGCGCTCTCGGGCGATATTGGTACCTCTCTCAGCGACAGCGCGGGCACGTTCGCCGAGGGACTGACAAGCACCGCCGCCGACGTCGCCAGCGACGGCGGGCTGGTCGATCTGGTGACGGATGGAATCGGCGCGATCGTCGAGGGGATATTCAACTAGTTGTGAAGTCTCGAATAGTAGCGTTCACGGCCTATTGCCGCGCAACTGCCACGATGCCCTGCTTGGCCAGAAACGCGCGAATCGCCGCCGAAACGCGCTGCGATTGAGCTGGCGGAAATCCGCCGTGTCCACCGCCGGGCACTGTCAGCATTTCGTTGGGCACAGCAGCCCTGCCGAGCGCTTCATGCAGGCGAATCGAGTGTGCATAGGGCACGAGCTGGTCGGCATCGCCATGCACCGTGAAAACTGCCGGCAATCCCGCTCTCACGTATTGGATCGGTGACACGCTCCTTGCCAGCGCTTCACGGTTCGGTGCAGCGCCCAGCCATTCGATGGCGTAGTGCCTGGCGTTGGGGCCGCTTAACATGTCCTCTACGTCGGCGATGCCGAAGTAGTTGATGATCGCTGC
>JANMZU010000163.1:0-3651 GCA_031383585.1 Betaproteobacteria bacterium | reverse complement strand
CACCGCCCCTGGGGTGGCATAGTAGTTCGGCATTCATGACCAGACTTTCGCATAAACCCTGCTGCCAACGAACGCGCTGGTTTTTCAGCACGCGCAGCGATTCTGGCGCCTCCGTCCAGCAGATCGGGTCCGGCACGAAGTGTATGCGGTAAGGAATGCCCTTGGTACGGTGCCAGCGGTGCAGGCGCACGACCAGTTCCATGTCCTCGCCGACCGTGTCGTGTCGGTATCCGCCTACGGCAACGACGCTTTCCTTCCTGAATACACCAAACGCGCCAGAAATGATATGCACCGCATTCATCGGTGTCCAACCGAGGCGGCCGAACAGGAAAGCGCGCAGGTATTCGACGATTTGCAGCAAAGCCAGCGAATTGGTCGGCAGCCCAACTTTCTCTAGAAACCCGTCATTGACGATACAGCCATTGGCTACCCGAACGGTACCACCCGTCGCGATCGTAAGCGGGTCTTCCAGGAATGGTTCGACCACGCGTCGCAGGCTGTCGCGCTGCAGGATGGAGTCGGCATCCACACCGCAAAAAAACGGATATCGCGCGGCGTTGATACCCGCGTTCAGCGCATCGGCCTTTCCCCCGTTCTCTTTGTCGATCACGCGGAGATTGGGATGCAAATGAGAGCGGTAAATCGCGCGAATCGGCTTCGAATCGATACGCCGCCAGTAAGCCTCCGGGAAACGGATGAGTTCGAATTCGCGCTTGAGCACGTCAAGCGTCCCGTCTTTTGCGCCATCGTTTACCACGATCACTTCGTATTCCAGGTATTCCAGTTGCAGCGTCGAGCGCACTGAAGCGGCGATCGTCGCCTCCTCGTTGTAGGCGGGCACGATGATCGATACCGGCGGCTCAAACCCCGACTGGCCACGTGGCAGATCATCCATGCTATGCGCATCGAGATAGCGCTTGAGGCTGGGAAACGACAACACGCTGAGGGCAAGATAGCCGGTATTGATGCCGATGAAATACAGAAGAAAAAATATCTGTAGCCCGGCGATGAAGTCGATGAGCGGCATCACACAGCTTGCTCGGCGATCGCGTCGGCCAGCATGTCGGCGGCGTAACGGTCCGGGAGGATGCGCTGGATTTTTTTCAGGTCAGGGATGGTGACGAAGGGCAACGCCAGCAGCGTGTCTGCGGCACTGCGACGCACCCACCAGTGCGCATCGGACAACATGTCTACCAGCAAACCGCGGTCTTCCGGGGCGGCGAAACGACGCAGCGCGAGCGCGACGGTTACGCGCACCTCCCACGCCGGATGATTGGCATAGGAGCATGCCAGTTCGCGATCGCGCGGATCAGTGAGGGCGCGCAGGCAAGCGGCGATCACCGCGACATTGTCCCCCGCGGCTGCAAGTGCGCCGCGCACCGCCGGTGCCGCAACCGACTGGTGAGCGAGCTCGATGAGCTTGATCAAGCGGGGCACCTGCACCGCCGCATCGGCTTTCTCGGTGGCGGCCAACAACGCGTCGGCCAACGGAACGCTGACAATGTCTGGTCCAAGTTCGCGCAGCATGATCGATAGACGCGTGAGCGGCCAGTCCTGACGCCGACCCACGCGGATCAGAAGCCAAGGGAGTGAGGTGGCGGTGTCAGTTTGTAACAACGCCTGGGCAGCGGCGAGAGAAATAAAAGTCGATGGATCATCGGCGAGCTTCCTGAATTCATCCAACCGGCCAGCATCGCGCAAGTTGCCGAGCGTCACAGTCGCGAGGAGCCGCTGGCGCGTGCTACCTTGACTCAACATGCGTCGCGCCACATTGACCAAGCCGGTACGATCTAGCAGATTGTTGAGATGTTCTGTTACCTGTCCGCGCATGGACGCGTGATGGAAATTCCAAAGGTGAAGGATAAAGTACTGGTCACGGCGAGCAATGCGAGGAATGTCTACCGGCTCGCCATCGACGCATTGGGCGAGTACCGGTCGCCAACGCGTCGTGAGCCGCAGTTCGCGCGCGCGACGCAACAGCAGGCCAATACGCAACAATACGATCACGATAAGCATGGCGACTGCGCATGCAGCCGCGCCCAAGCCCGCCCACAGGGCGAGTCTCAGCACTGGGTCAGAAGGAATGCCGAACACCAAGCCGCATGCCTTGTCGGCGGTACAGCGTTCCCTGCTCGTGCGAAACCAGGTCGTAGGTGAGTGCCCATGCGTTCGAAAGCCAATGGCGACCAGTCAGCGTCCAGTCCTTTACGTCGGTTGAACGCACGCCGAACGGCGGAGCGACGTTCTCCAATTCGCGGCCAGCCGTGTAAGCAACGCCGATGGGATTGCGGTCGCCGTAATAGTGGGTAAGCTGGAAACGATGCGCAGCTGCCGACGCTGCGCCCTGCGGTCTGCCGCTATAAAGCGTGTACGCACCGCGCCAGTTCCCCCAATAGCGTTCTGCCGTGGCTGAGAGAACGTCGACTACCGTGCGTTCGTATTCGCTGTGGCGCAGCCCGAAGTTCACGCTCCATGTGCCGCCAAGCGTCTTCTGCAGTTGACCAAAAAGTGCGTATTTGGGCAGGACATGGTGGGACGGACTCACGCTCGCTTCCAGCACAGACGTCCAGGTCGCATCCAGTGGGTAATAAAAACCCATCGTGGCGTCCGTGTCGTCCAGACCGAACCGACGCACCCCACGCAAGCCACCGTAAATCGTATTGCGATCCGCAATCTGGCGACTAAACGAGGTGCGAGACATGCCAGTTCGCCACGTTATAGGTGAGGGTCTCCTGACCATTGCCCGCCTCTATCTCGGTCCGTGGATATTTCATTTCCTCCGCATAACAAACGGACGCCGCCAACAAGGCAGCGACCGCTGTGGCATGGCTTTTCCAAGCGAGACTCATCAATTTCCCTTAGCAAAGCGGCGGATGCGGGCGCGCAATTCATCGGGCTTGAACGGCTTGACGATAGAGTCATTCGCACCATTTTCCAGCGAGTGCACGATGTCTTTCTCCTGCGCCTTGGCGGTCAGCATAAGTACGGGTACGTCACTCCAGTCATCCTTGGCACGAATCGCCGCGAGTAGTTCGACGCCGCTGACGTGCGGCAGCATCACGTCCAGCGTGACCAGGGCGGGGGGCGGGGCGGTGTCGATGAATTCGCGAGCCAAGTGTCCATCGGTGGCAAGGTGTACAGCGTAACCTTCACGCTCAAGAATGAACTGTAGCAGATAGCCGATCTGGTCATCGTCTTCCACTACCAAAGCCGTTCGCGGTGCGCCGGTATTTTCGCTCATTGCATGCCGCGCGCTTCGCGCCATCATTTATTCGACTCAGTGTAGCACGCACGCCATAGTGGTTTTTGGCGGGGCGAAACGGCATCGTTGCAGCCGCCGACTAATCCGGCGCCACGTTGCGAACCAGCAATCGCCCAATCACAGACTTCCAACGCGACACGAACGGCGGGAACAGGCTGACTGCCGTCATAGAAACTTCGGCGGCGTCGGACCGGATTCGCCGCGTTGCTGTCGTTCGGCTAGGGTTCACACGACAGCTGATTGCGGCATTCCTGAATACGAATCGTGATCGTGGGTAAATCCAAAACTGGCATGTGACGCTAGAGCGCGCCGGCACCAACAATAGGGCAGCAACAGCTCACCGCTTTTTCACACATTTCCATTCGTCATTCAATCTAGAAAAAGCAGTT
>JANMZU010000130.1:0-8558 GCA_031383585.1 Betaproteobacteria bacterium | reverse complement strand
TGCTGGCTCTTGCCGCAAAAGGAACAATAGAGCAGTTTTTCGCCTATCTTGTCAGTCATTACCGTGCCTCATTCAACCTGTTCGACCAACAAGCAAAAAACATGCTCATTCGCCCCTCTCGCTCTATGCCTGATGCCTATTTTCCAGCACTTTATCGATAATACCGTATTTCAACGCGTCCTCCGCAGACAGGAAATTGTCGCGGTCAGTGTCACGCTCCACTACTTCGATAGATTGACCAGTATGCTTAGCCATGATCTCGTTCAGGCGTTGCTTAAGAAACAAGGTCTCCTTTGCGTGAATCGCAATATCAGAAGCCTGGCCACGAAATCCCCCAGATACCTGATGAATCATCACGCGCGAATTCGGCAGGCAAAGGCGCTTGCCCTTTGTTCCAGCGGCAAGCAGGAACGCGCCCATGCTGGCAGCAAAGCCCGTGCAAAGCGTGGACACATCAGGCTTGATGAACTGCATGGTATCGTAAACTGCGAGGCCAGCTGTGACCGAACCACCCGGCGAATTGATGTAAAGCGAAATGTCCTTGTCAGCGTTTTCGCTCTCGAGGAAAAGCATTTGCGCAACGATTACATTTGCAGTCGCATCATTAACCTCACCAACCAGGAAGACCACACGCTCCTTGAGCAAACGGGAGTAGATGTCGAATGCCCGCTCACCGCGTCCGGACTGCTCAATCACCATTGGGATATAACCAAGACCCCGCGTCTGGTAGTAGTCGCGGTCAGCTGGCGCCATACCGGTCAGGTCATAGGCGTGTGATTGATAGTCCGTGAAGCTCTTCATGTTCTCTTGATCTCCATAATTTCGTCGAATGTCTTTGTGACGGTCGCCACATCGAGCGATTTCGCCGCCCATTCGACCACGTTGTCTTCCAAAACCATCCCCTCGACTTCAGTCAAACGCGATGGCTCGCTGTAATACCAGCGCACCATTTGGCTCGGATCTTCAAAGCTCTCGGCATGTTCTTCAACCATCGCGCGAATTTGTTCAGGTTTGGCGCGAAGTTCATTTTGCTTTACGACTTCCGACAACACCAAACCAAGCTTTACACGTCTTTCGGCACGTTCAAGAAAAAGTTCAGGCGGCAATTGCAAATCTTTTGCCGTCATTCCTCGTGTTTCGAGATCCTTTACCGCCTGTTCTTGCAATCTCGAAATCTCCATATCAACCAGGGAACGCGGCAGGTCCAACTCGGAAACGGACAACAAAGCATCCATAACCTGGTCCTTAGTTTTGGCCTGGATTCGTTTTTTCAACTCGCGTTCCAGATTCGCCTTGATTTCCGCGCGCATTTTGCCAACATCGCCGTCTGCAACGCCCAACGACTTTGCAAATTCGGCATCCACCGGTGGCAGTTTCGGGGCATTCACGACCTTCGCAGTGACCGCAAACTGTACGGTTTTACCGGCAAGTTCGGGCTGGTAGTCGGCAGGGAACGTCAGATCGAACGATTTTTCTTCACCACTCTTCATCCCGATCAACGCCGCTTCAAAATCCGGAAGCATGCGACCTTCACCGAGGACCACACCGAAGTTCTGCGCATCCCCACCTTTGAACGGCGTGCCGTCAAGCTTGCCCAAAAAGTCAACGACCAGGAAATCGCCTGACTGTGCCGCGCGCTCTGTTTTGTCATAGGCAGCGCGTTGCTTACGCAGCGTTTCCAGCGTGTTATCGACATCGACGTCAGCGACATCAGCGACGAGCCGCTCAAGCTTCTTGCCAGTGAGCGAAGCAATTTTCACTTCGGGATAGACTTCAAACGTCGCAGTAAACTCAAACTTATCCGCTGACTCACCAGAGTTAGCGGGGGCAAAGCGCGGATAGCCGGCCACCTGCAACTGCTGGTCTTTGACGGCATTGGCGAATGATTTTTGAACGGAATCAGACATCACTTCCTGCCTAACCTGAAATCCGTACTGATTGGCAACGATGTTGAACGGCACTTTACCTGGCCTGAAACCAGCCATCTTCGCGGTGCGCGCGATCTGCCTAAGGCGGGTAGTGATCTGGCTCTCGACTTCGACTGCCGCCAAAGACACAATGAGATTGCGTTCGAGACGGCTCGGTGCGGGGGTTTGGGTTTGTACTTGCATAGTAAAGTCCTAACAGTCTTATAAATTTTGGGTCTTGGCGCCTGCCAATAGGTGCATCACGTAATGCCTACGTGAGAGCAACGCAAGCCCGTTGCTTCGGCTGGTTGCTCTATTTTTAAACACAAGGCCGCAAAGCCGACATTGTTGGTTTGGTGCGAAAGAAGGGACTCGAACCCCCACGCCGTAAGGCGCTGGAACCTAAATCCAGTGCGTCTACCAATTCCGCCACTTTCGCATAGATAGTTCGGGAGCGATTTTACCGCAAACCGCAGGCATTCGCGCAGTCGACTATGCTTTTTATTGCCAAGGCAAAACGAAAGTTCTTGTTTTTACAAATATAATTTTGCCTTTCGCATTTCCGTTGCGCCAAATTCCATTTGCTCTTGCTCTGTGAAAGTCGACCATTACGAAAATTCTCCAGTAGCTTCATGGCTGTTATCGCCACCATCGCGCAGCACGAATTGCCGCTACACCTGCTTCGTGATCTGCTGTCCGCATTCCGGCAGGATGTAACAAAAACGCACTACACGGATTTCAATGAACTAATGGACTATTTCCGCCGCTCAGCGAACCCGATCGGACGATTGGCGCTACACCTGAACCGACAAGCTGAAGTTGAGAATCTCGCAGGGAGCGACGCTATCTGCTCGGCCCTGCAACTGATCAATCACTGGCAGGATTTCACAGTTCACTGGCGAAAGAATGGCGACGATCATGCCAATTTGCCACTTGACGATTTAGGCCGGTTCGGCATGAGCAGGCGCGACATCGCCAGCCGAACTAGAAGTATAAAGTGGCGCAACATGATGGCGCTTCAATGCGACCGCGCAAGTAAAATAATGCACTTTGGCGCGCCCCGGGGCAACGCCCTGAGCGGACGCATAGGCGCCGGACTACGCCTAATTGTTGCCAGCGGCACTGCAATTCTCGACAAACTAGGCGCCGCCCACGGAGATGTGTTTCGGCAACGGCCGATACTGACAAAATGGGATTGGCTCACGATCGGTCCGCGCACGGTGTGTGCCCTATGACACCTGACGAATATTGCCAGAACAAAGCAGCGAAAAGCGGCTCTAGTCTTTACTACAGCTTCCGCTTTCTGCCGCCTGATCGTCGTCGCGCCATCATTGCACTCTATGCGTTTTGCCGCGAAGTCGATGACATTGCTGATGATGTTTCCGACCTCAATATCGCTCGTGCCAAGCTTGGCTGGTGGCGTGCTGAGGTGGCCAACTTGTTTCAAGGACATCCTCAGCATCCGGTCACAAAGGCATTGTCCCTGGCGACTACCGCGTTTTCCGTCGATCAAGCGCGTCTCAGCGAAATTATCGATGGCATGGAAATGGATCTGACGCACCATCGATACAATGATTTTGCGTCCCTGAAGCTTTACTGTCACCGAGTCTCCGGTGTCGTCGGGCAACTATCCGCTGGCATTTTTGGCTACAGCAATCCGAGAACGCTTGAATACGCCGAAAAGCTAGGGCTCGCCTTTCAATTGACCAACATCATTCGCGATGTCGGCGAAGACGCGCGTCACGGTCGGATTTATCTGCCGCAGGACGAAATGGCGAAATTTGGCGTTAGCACCGCTGACATACTTGCCGCTCGTCATTCACGTGCATTCGTAAACTTGATGGCCTTCCAATGCCAACGCGCAAAGTCGTTGTACGACGCGGCGTTTGAGGCACTTTCGCCTGAAGATCGGCGCCCACAGCGGCCTGGCCTGATTACGTCGGCGATTTACCGCACGCTTCTGCAGGAAATTGAGCGCGATGACTTTATGGTCTTGAAGCAGAGAACGTCGTTAACGCCGATGCGCAAACTGTGGATTGCCTGGCGCACATGGGTCGTCGCGTAATGACCCAGGCCAGACACTCCACATTCGCCTGCAAGCCCTTCGCCGACAGCCCGACCGTGGTGACACCATTTCCTGGCGCATTTCGTACTGGTGACTATCCGGCAACACTGGACGGCGCAGCCCGCAATGGCATTCAAGCCGCAGAGTCCTGCATCAACTACCTCAATCTCCCGAAGCGGAACTATGAATCCTAAAGTGATATCTTTGCCAGCCAACTACCAGCCGCCTGGCGATCTTCTAAGCGGCCGCGTCGTACTGGTTACTGGCGCAGGTCAGGGTCTAGGCAAAGTCGCTGCACTGGCATTTGCACAACATGGCGCTTCGGTCATACTGCATGGGCGAAATGTGCCCCTCCTCGAAGCTACTTACGATGAAATCGTGGCCGCCGGACATCCCGAGCCAGCCATCCTGCCTTTAGACTATTTCAAGACCACGCAGGCCGAACTTGATGCTTATGCGCAATCCATCCACAGCACGTTTGGCCGTCTCGACAGCATTTTCCATGGTGCCAGCCATTTCGTCTCCTGTATGCCGCTTGCCCTGCATGACCTAGATACGTGGTTGAAATACAGCCGCGTCAACATCGCTGTGCCGGCTGCGCTGACCAAAGCATGCTTGCCACTGCTCAAGCGGGCAGCCGACGGATCGGTCATTTTCTTGACCGAAACTCACGCCGTCGAGCCGAAGGCATTCTGGGGTGCCTTTTCGGTTACAAAGGGCGCGCTAAACAACCTCGTCGCAATTTGGGCTGACGAAATGGAAGGGCAGAGTAAGGTGCGATTCAATCTGTGCCTGCCGGGACCAGTAGCCAGTCCCATGCGAAGCAAGAGCCATCCAGGCGAGATTTCGAGCCAACTTCGCCACGCAAGCGCACTGGCTCGCTACTTCCTATATTTGGCCGGTTCGGATAGCTCAGGGATATCGGCAGCCTTGCTGGATTGTATGCGCGATTCTTGCACTATCTCCGAATCAGGTCAGCGATAGACGCGCGATATGTTTCGAAACTGGTCAGGATTTCGGTAACATACGGGACGGCAGTAAAAATTCATTGCATTTCTTCCGCCGCGCACAGTTTTACCAACGGGATCAAGCCAAACAAGTGAGTAATATTCTCGATCAGGGAAATCGAACGTTTATCGGCAGTGTTGTTTTTGTCGATATCGTCGGCTATTCGAAAACCTCAGTTTCAGAGCAGCTTGCCCTTAAGGACCGCTTCCAGTCGCTGCTCGCGGATTCGCTAAAAGACATCGGGCCTGAGCAGCGGATCATTCTGGATACTGGCGACGGCGCGGCAATGAGCTTTCTCGGCGACCCCGAAGATGCCCTGTTCGTCAGCCTGCATATGCGCGATTTTCTGCAGCGCACCTATGCCAGTCTCGGCCTGCCCGAAAACGCGGCGCAGGAGGACATCGATATCGGCCCCCAGGGCGATCTTTCTGTCCGAATCGGCATCAATCTGGGCCCGGTAAAATTACTGCGCGATATCAACGGTCACCCGAATATCGTCGGCGACGGCATCAACGTTGCTCAGCGCATCATGAGTTTCGCGCGTCCCGGCCAAATCGTCGTATCGCGGTCCTATTTCGATGTGGTGTCGGTCATTTCCGACGAGTACGCCAAACTCTTCAAATATGAGGGATCGCGAACTGACAAGCATGTGCGCGAGCACGAAATCTATGTGGTCGGGGAGTCGGTGGCGGCATTCGATCAGGCAAGGGCCGGCATGGTTGACCGCGCCGCTCAAACTAACCCCAAAGCGACGCCCCAATCCGCTATCGCCACGGGTACTCACCCAATTGCGCCGATGGGTGCGGAGAACGCCAGTGAAGGTGCTGCCCCGTTTCTGAAAGATCGAGGCAAACTCACGATTGCTGGCAGCGCATTGGGAGCTCTAGTATTGGCTCTGATCGTTGGCTTAGTGATGAAAAAGTCTCCCGAAGCTGCGAAGGCGGACCCTGCGGTTGCAAAAGTCGCCCAGAGCGCATTGCCACCAGCAATGGCGGCATCGACAAACCCTGCCGCCGTCGACCCCACAGCGGCGGCGCCCGCCAAGACAGGTGAAGTTTCCGCCACATCAGTTGCGCCACCAGCAAATGTAACAGCCACGACGGCTGCTGCAAATCCGCTTGCCGATCCCGCTAAATCGCTGCCGGACGCGACGAAAATCGCCAAACCCGCAGCTACCAAAGACATACCCGCAGATGCGGCAAAGGCGGCAGTGCCGAAATCACTGGAAATGGGAACGGTCAGTTTGCGAATTGACCCGTGGGGTGAAGTCTTTGTTAATGGCCGTGCGATCGGAGTTTCGCCACCGTTGAAGCAACACAAACTCGCGCCAGGCAAATACAAGATTGAAGTGAAAAACGGGGCATTTACACCCTACGTAACAAATATCGAAGTCAAGGCGAAGGATGACGTCGCTGTAAAGTATCGCTTTCAGTAGACTTTCAGACAACAATCGATTGCGCTCTTGAACCAAACTTGAGGTCACCAAATGATCTGCACACAAAATCCACGATGGACTGGACCAGTCGGCTATTGGGTTCGCATCGTTACCTCGGCAATATTCTTGTCTATCGCGGCTGGGTGCGCCGCACCGCCTCAGAAATCTGCTGGGCCGACTGCTGAAGAGATCGCGAAGCAGCAACGAACCGAGCGAGCGCAGGCGAATCTTGCCGATGGGCTTAAGAAGTATGACAGCGGAAGTTACGAAGAGGCGATCAGCAATTTCCTGTTGGCGCTGGACACCGGATTGCTGACGGTACCGGAGCAATTGATTGCCAGAAAGCACATGGCGTTTGTGCACTGTTTAAGTGGCCGCGAAGCCAATTGCAAAGAAGAGTTTGAGAAAGTCATTACCCTCGACCCAAAGTTTGACCTGGCCCCGGCAGAGTCTGGGCACCCTATCTGGGGGCCAATCTATCGACTCACCAAGACAGAGTACGAGTTGCGAAAATCTGGTCGCGCCCTGCCGGCAGCCGCCGTCAAACCGCTAACTGCAGGAGAAAAATTGGTTCAAGAGGGCATGAAAAATTACGACGATGCCGACTACAGCAAGTCAATAAAGAGCTTTCAGGATGCGCTAAAGGAGACCTTAACCGTCGCCAATCAGATTACCGCACACAAGCTCATGGCGTTCAGTTACTGTCTCACCAATCGGACGACGCTGTGTCGAGCTGAGTTTGAAGCGATATTTAAGATCGACGAGAATTTTGACCTTGCGCCAGCTGAAGCGGGACACCCTGCTTGGGGCCCATCGTTTCGGACAGTGAAAGCCAAACGAAAACCCGTTCTGCCGAAAAAATAATGATCGAGACGCTGGGCCGCTACAAGATACTAAGCATCCTCGGGCAAGGCGCGATGGGGGTGGTGTACAAGGCTGTCGATCCGATGATTGACCGCACGGTTGCGATCAAGACCGTGAACCTCAATCTGAGCCGCGATGAAGCAGAAGAGTTTGAAGCGCGCTTTCAGCAGGAAATCAAGGCGGCTGGTCGTCTCAACCATCCCAATATCGTCACCATCCATGACGTCGGCCGTAACGAAAACATGGCCTACATGGCCATGGAGTTCCTTGACGGCAGGGAGTTGAAGGACATCCTGGCCGAAAGTAGTACGGTGCAGACCGTGGCGACTCTGGTCGATTGGATCGCGCAAATAGCCTTGGGTTTGGGCTTCGCGCATGAGAATGACATCATCCACCGCGACGTCAAGCCGTCAAACATCATGGTGGTGCGTGGCGGCTACGCCAAGATTACCGACTTTGGTATCGCACGTATGCCTTCGTCTGCCGTGAAGACGATGACCGGTCTGATACTTGGTAGCCCCCGCTACATGTCGCCGGAACAGGTCATTGGCCGCACACTGGATCACCGAACGGACATCTTTTCTCTGGGCGTAGTTCTCTATGAGGCATTGACTGGTACGCCGCCGTTTGATGGCGACAACGTCAATGCAATCATGTACGCGACGGTAAATGCCGCGCCCCCACCGCCATCCTCGGCCAATTCCAACGTACCGGCGATGCTCGATCTCGTCATCGCCAAAGCGCTGGCTAAGTCAGTCGAGGAGCGTTACCAGACCATGCTCGAGTTTTCCGGCGACTTGAACGAGGTAAAGCGTCTGTTGATGGCGCAGCAACCGGGCGCAAAAATCGTCGCGTCCCAAACACCAACACCGAGTAAATCCGTCTCGCTGGAGGCGCTGGGGATAGGTCGTTACCAGAAAAAAGATGAGGCGGTGGAAGAAGCAAAGCCGCTCAAGATCGCCAAGGCGTTTGATTCATTTGAGGCTACAGTCAAACTTGCCGCGATGACCAATCAAACGGCGGAGTTTGACCAGTACATTTCGGAAACGAAGAAAATGAAAGCCTACAAAGGGGCGATTACCGGCCCCCTGGGTGTCGATTCGGCGGGAACCAAGGCACGTGACACAGCAGCCACCTCTACGCGACCCCCAAGTCGCTCGAGTGAAATGCCGTATATTGCCCCGGCGTTGTCGCGTCCAACAGCGGTTTCGTCTGACACAATGAGCCGAAAACCCAGCGCAGCGCCCGATAGTTCCGCCCAAAACACGAAAATCCACCT
>JANMZU010000085.1:0-2071 GCA_031383585.1 Betaproteobacteria bacterium | reverse complement strand
TCTGCGCCACTTGAAAAAAGTCGCTGAGGCACACCACGGTGGTCCTCTCACCCGCGCCATCATCGGCAGGCCGGTACGCTTTGTCGACCATGACGATACACGCGACGTCAAAGCCATGAAGTCGCTTGAAACCGCCGCTCGTGCAGCCGGATTCAAGCACATCGCCTTTCAGTTTGAGCCAATCGCCGCGGCACTGGACTATGAGTCGACCATTCGCGAAGAGCAAATTGTGCTGGTCGCTGATATCGGTGGCGGTACTTCGGATTTCTCGCTGGTTCGCGTGGGGCCGACACGTCATGGACAGCTGACCCGGCAAGACGATATCCTCGCCAATCACGGCATTCACGTAGCGGGCACCGATTTTGATCAATCCGTAAATCTGGCCGCAATCATGCCTCAATTCGGCTTTGGCACGCTGGGCCCGGGTGGGCGACGAGTCCCTGGCAAAGTCTATTTCGATCTTGCCACCTGGCATTTGATCAACACCGTCTATACACACAATCGGGTGAGCGAGTTGCGTGAAATGATCAGCATGTATGCTGATTCGGGCGCTTATCAGCGGCTAATGAAAGTGGTCAGCAGGCGATTGGGGCACCACCTGGCTGCGAAAGCGGAGCAAACGAAGATCGACGTAGCGATAAATGGGCACACGCAAATTGATCTGGCGTTGCTTGCAGACAACCTGCATGCAGAATTTTCGGCTGCGCGGCAGGCAGAAGCGCTGGACCACAAGGTCACTCGAATCGTCGACACCGCCCGGGAAACTCTTCAGCGTGCGAATCTGGGGCCAACCGACGTTAGTGCGGTGTATTTCACCGGCGGCTCAACCGGACTAGATTTTCTTACCGATCGAATTGCTGCGCTGTTCCCGAGTGCCAAGGCCGTTAGAGGTGACAGATTTTCCAGCGTCGCCAATGGCCTGGGCATTTATGCCATGCGAAAATTTGGTCAAAGTCGCTAACCCAGCTTTTCTTCAAAGCAGAATCTCCACGATAATGTCTTCATGAACTCCAAATTGAAAATACTTCGCGTTGTTGGCCCGGTCCTGTTTGCATTGCTTGCAGCCATCCTGGCCGGTTGTGCGCCGATACGACTACTCAATACACTCGTGCCGGAAAGTGGTCTTCAGGTTAGCCGCGATCTTGTCTACGGCGCTGGTTCTCGCAACAAACTCGATGTCTATCAACCCAAAAACAGCATTGACTCGCCGACAAGTTCGGCAAAGCCCGTGATCGTGTTTTTTTACGGTGGCGCGTGGGATTCCGGTGAAAAGAGCGGTTACCTCTTCGCCGCCGAAGCTCTGACGTCGCGTGGCTATGTCGTCGTGGTTCCTGATTACCGGCTGTATCCCGAGATCACATTCCCAACGTACATGGGCGATGCAGCGCTGGCAGTGAAGTGGACCTTCGACAATATTGGCAAGTACGGCGGTGATACGAGCAACGTTTTTGTCATGGGTCATTCCGCTGGCGCGCAGCTTGCCGCACTGGTTGCCTATGACAAATCCTACCTGGACCAGGTCGGCGCCAGTAGCGGGCGAATTCGTGGCGTGGTCAGCCTTGCAGGACCAATGGATTTTCTGCCGCTGACGGAGGAGAAACTGGAGTACATTTTTCCTGTTTCGGTACGCGCTGCATCACAGCCTATCAACTACATCACTGGAAGAGAGCCAGCAACCCTGCTGCTGCATGGATTGGCCGATACACGTGTAGGCATACACAACAGTCGCAATCTCGCCGCGCGCATCCTGGAGCGCGGCGGCACTGTAGAAACCACCTACTATCCGGAAATGACGCATGTTGGCATTGTTCTGGCACTCGCGGCGCCACTGCGCGATGGCAAACCGGTGTTGGCTCGGGTGGCGAAGTTTATTGATGAGCAGGCTGCGAAAGCGCAGTCCGCGAATGAACAGAAACAGAATTCGGCTTCAGTCCAAAACATGCCCTGAGCCATCCGACGCGCACCACCAGACCAGAGGTGACTAACCAGCAGCCGGCGACGGTGCCAAAGCCGACCAGCAACGGCTCAACTATCGGACCAAGCTTCATCGCCACCAGCCAGTAAGCCAGCA
>JANMZU010000070.1:0-1943 GCA_031383585.1 Betaproteobacteria bacterium | reverse complement strand
GACCGACAAATTCGGCACGCCGTGGATTGTGAACGGCGAGATGATCGATATCCAAGGCTGACTTCCTTTCCTTCAAGGTACCAACATGTCATTGACGATCTGCTACCAACCGCTCACCCCCAACGAACGCAAAGTACGGATCGCGCCAGCCAGGCCGTGCACCCGTCTCACGACCGTCATCATTCCCCCTACAGAGAGACCGCAATGGCCAAGTACCTGATCTCATTTCCCAGTGCGGCGATGGTCGCCGCTGATGGCGAGTTGGAGGCGGTGGGCCGTGACGCACACGCTGTGGTTGAGGAGGCAAAGGCCGCTGGCGTTTACGTCTTTGCTGGCGGCATCGGCAATAGTGTACCGCCAGTACTCGTCTCGGCTTACGGTACGGTCGCTGAGGGTGGCTACTCGTGGGCACCTCCGTTAGACGGCGGCTTCACGGTGCTCGAGCTGCCATCACGCGAGGAGGCTATCGCGTGGGCAGTACGCATGGCGAAGGCCTGCCGTTGCGATCAGGAATTGCGCGTTTTTGGGTTAGATCCGCAGTCGTGATCAATTTAGCTGCGTCAGGCCGCTCCCAACTAATCTCATGAAACGTATCTGGAGAAGAGAATGAAATACCTAGCCCTTGTTTACCTTTCAAAAGAAAACTGGAGCGCCTGCCCGGATGAGACATGCTTCGCGGCCGCCCACGGCCTTCAGGAAAGCGGGCACCTGCTCGCGGCTGAACCGCTGCATCCGGTGGAAACTGCGACCACCTTGCGCGTGCGCAACGGGCAGCTTTCTGTCGTCGATGGGCCGTTCGCCGAGACCAAGGAACAGCTGGCAGGCTTCTACCTGCTTGATGCGAAAGATTTGAACGACGCCATCCGTCTCGCAACAAAAATTCCGCCAATCAAATACGGCAGCATCGAAGTGCGCCCAGTGCGCGAGTTAGAGAATTGACTTTAGAGAAAACAACCGTCCTGTTGCTACCAAGGCCCAGCTGTTTTGCTCGGTTGATGCGATCTCGGTTAAATGCTTACCTAGCTCGATCAAAATTGGAGTTCACCATGTCATTTCAAGCATACATCGACAACATTCAGGCAAGAACTGGTAAAGGTCCAGACGACTTTCGCAACCTCGCTGCGAAAAAAGGATTCACCGAAGGCAATCAGCTAAAAGCTGGCGTGAAAGCAGGTGAAATCGTGGCGTGGCTCAAAACAGACTTTGACTTAGGCCACGGCCACGCAATGGCAATCGTCGCACTGCTTAAAGGTTCGAAACAACAAGGCTCGACTTAAATTCAACAACACATCAGCAAAGGAACAACCATGAACTACGTAGACGGATTTGTAGCCGCTGTACCCACCGCGAATCGAGACGCCTATTTGAAACATGCCGAGGAGGCAGCAATTGTGTTCAAAGATCACGGCGCACTCAACGTTATAGAGTGCTGGGGCGACGATGTCCCCGAAGGAAAGCTGACCTCATTCTCGATGGCGGTCAAACGCGAGCCAAATGAAGCAGTCGTGTTCTCGTGGGTAACTTGGCCGACGAAAGAGGCGCGCGACGAGGGTTGGAAGGCGGTCATGGCGGATCCACGGATGCAGTCTGACGTGAACCCGATGCCTTTCGACGGCAAACGCATGATCTACGGCGGCTTTAAAATGATTGTTCAGGCTTGATGCTGTGGGAAGCCATTGACGCCATTGACGCCAATGACGCCGTTCACCCGTGAAAGCGGTGAGTGGACGGTGACTAATAAACGAGAGTAACGATGAAAACCACACTACCCCCAGTCGCAACGCAAGCGGAATGGCAAGCGGCGCGTGACCGCCTTCTGTTGAAAGAAAAAAGCGCACACCCGTGCGGGTGACGCCATTGCGGCAGAACGGCGGCGGCTGCCGATGGTGAAGGCTCCGGCACCAGCGTCTCTATGCGCGATGGCGATATCGTCTTTCCCAGCT
>JANMZU010000066.1:0-3183 GCA_031383585.1 Betaproteobacteria bacterium | reverse complement strand
GGCATACGATCTTGCCAACGCCCGCACCGCAGGCTTCACGGTGCTGGTATTGACCAGTATGTTCACCTGCCTTACCGCGCGCTCGGAGACCGCGAGTGCATTCAAAAACCTGTTCGTCAACGGCTGGCTTTGGGGTGCGATCGCGCTGTCGGTATTGCTTCAGGTTGCGGTCGTGAACCTGAGCTTCCTCAATCTCGCCTTCGGCACGGTGCCGTTGGCGCTTGATCAATGGCTGCTGTGCGTTGCCATGGCCAGTGTGGTTTTGTGGGTCAGTGAATTGCGGAAATGGGTGGGTCGTGTGTGGCGCTGATCGCGGTAAATCTGACGCAGGTCGAAATTTGTTAACACGCTGCACTTTGTAACGTTCATTTTCAGGAGACCGTAAAAGTCATGAGACATGCAGAGAGACACAGAACAGACCGCATCGGCTGGTTGCGGGCAGCCGTCCTCGGTGCCAATGATGGCATCGTCTCCACTGCCAGCCTCGTGGTGGGCGTCGCGGCGGCGAGCTTGAGTCAGGGAAATATTTTACTCACCGGCATTGCCGGGTTGGTCGCCGGGGCCATGTCGATGGCCGCAGGCGAATATGTCTCCGTTTATTCCCAGGCCGATACCGAGAATGCTGACCTCTCACGAGAGCGCGCTGAGCTTGCCGCAGATCCCGCCGCGGAACAGCGTGAACTGACCGCGATTTATGTCGGACGCGGGTTGGCGCCGGACCTCGCGCAGCAAGTGGCCGAACAACTCACGCTACATGATGCGCTCGGCGCGCATGCCCGCGACGAGCTAGGCATCTCCGAAGCCCTCAGCGCGCGACCGGTTCAGGCAGCCTTGGCGTCGGCTGCCAGTTTCGCCGTCGGCGCAGCGCTGCCGTTAGCGGTAACAGCTTTGGCGCCAGCGCAGCATTTGATTGCGTGGGTATCTGCAATGTCGATTGTCTTCCTCGCCGTGTTGGGTGGCGTTTCGGCGCGTGCAGGCGGCGCGAGTGTTTTGAAGGGGGCATGGCGCGTCACTTTCTGGGGTGCGCTTGCGATGGCGATTACGGCGGGTGTTGGTGCGCTGTTCGGTGCGGCTGTTTGATGTTTGGCTGCTGAATTGTTCAACGCGAATAGCTTGGAGATCAATCCCAATTCCGTATGACATGGATGGGCTTGAGGTGCACACATGTTGCTTGAGCTACTGGCAGACATCGCCAAAATGATTCTTTACATCGCCTGCGCCTACGCGGCGATCAACGTCTACGCCCGGCGGGTCCATTCTGATCGGACCGAGCGCCTGACGAAACGGCGTGTGGCTATCCTGGGAATATTGACGCTCGCGGTGAGCGCAATCAAATTGGTCGAAGATGTCGTTGCAAAGGAATCCGGTCCAGTGGACGAGATGGTTCTGTGGTTCATCCGCGATCACGTGCCATCGTCTCTCACAGCATTTTTTACGTTGGTCACGCTGAGTGGATCATGGTCTTTTCTGCTGCCCGTCACGCTGATCGCGACCGCTGCGCTATTGATTGCCCGGCGCCGCGCCGAAGTAGTGCTTCTCGCTAGCTCGATGATCACCGCGCCGCTTGTCGTCTATGCCCTGAAAATGATTGTCGACCGAACTCGCCCGACGCTTTGGGAAACACAGTGGTACTGGGGTTCCAGCTTTCCCAGCGGACACACTCTCACGATAGCCGCCTTTTCGACTTCTGCCGCGTTGTGTCTGGCGCGCATCGCGCCTCGTGTTGGCAATTTGGCGATGTCCATTGCCGCGATCTGGATCGGCCTCGTGGCGGTGTCCCGGCTGGTCCTTGGCGTCCATTGGCCTACCGATGTTTTGGCCGCCGTTTGCATCGGCGCCTTTATTCCTCTGGCGATCAGCGTTGCATTTGAGTTGCGGTCAGCTACTTCACCCTGCGTGCGCTAACGCACCGACCAGCTGCGCAAAGCGGGCCAGCATCCCGGTATGCCCTGTCAACATGAAATCCGATGAACTTGTCGTCCACCAACGATAAACTCCCCGACAACTTGCCTGAAGGTGTCGGTGCCGATATCGTGAAAAGAGGCGGCTTAATTGCAGCGCTTGTTGCGCGGGCATCAACATCATCGGTATGACGATGCTGCTGCAATTCGTGGTGAGCTTTGGATTCATTTTGCCCGTGAACGCTCCGCAGAATATGATCGCCAACGGCACCGACACGTTCGATGCGCGCGATTTCATCCGCACCGGCCTTGTCATCACACTGGCTGCGATTGTCCTGCTGGTGGTTTTCGCGCTCACATATTGGCCGTGGATGGGGTATACGACTAAGGCAGCTTAAGGCAAGCGCTCAGAAAATTGAGATAACCAGATTTTTGAG
The DNA here is from genome assembly GCA_031383585.1 of Betaproteobacteria bacterium. Classification (GTDB taxonomy): domain Bacteria; phylum Pseudomonadota; class Gammaproteobacteria; order Burkholderiales; family Usitatibacteraceae; genus UKL13-2. The sequence goes on along the minus strand of JANMZU010000066.1, from coordinate 845 downwards.
TGAAAGCGGATGCATATATTGATACCGAATACAGTACGAATCATCAAAGCGGGCCTCGCCTACTTTGCGCTCGTATTTGGCGCGGGCTTTATGCTGGGCGCACTCCGCGTTCCGTTCCTGGTGCCGCGCGTGGGTGAACGCATCGCTGAGCTCATCGAAATGCCTTTCATGTTCATGGTTATCGTGTTGTCTGCGCGATTCATCGTCAGGCGCTTTGCTTTACCCGCGACCACATCCACCCGTTTGAGCGTCGGCTTTCTGGCGCTGGGCTTGTTGCTCGCCGCCGAGATTTTGCTCGCTGTCGCGATTCAGAAGCAGTCGCTTGGTGACTACATCGCCAGCCGTGACCCAGTCTCCGGAGCCGTTTTTCTGCTGATGCTGGCGCTATTTGGCCTGATGCCGTTCATTATCTCGCGAGTACCATCGCCGAAGTGGTTAATCCAGCGGGGTGCAATAGAGCGTCCGTAAATAGCGTGCGGCGGGCGACGGCGTCCTTCAAGAGCGACCTCCGCATTACGTCACCAGGTAGATCGCCAATTGGCGCGCCTTGCAGATGCAAAAGATCCCGAAAGCCGCGCCAGATATAGCGTTTGCCTACGAAATGGGCAGGCGTCGTCACAACCGTGTTGGGTCAGCATCGATCAATCCGTTCGTTTCTGCCCTTGGCGTTGTCAGTCTTTGGCTTGCAGAAAGTTGCGGGGAAGGCCCATGTTTCTGCAAAAACAAAGCACGTAGCATGGCCACTTTCGACCAATGCAAATGAAGTTGGTCCCCTAATGGAGCGCCCGTCTTGAATCGCCTACAAGTAAGTGAACAACAAAAACACAACAGCGCGACGCTGTTGC
>JANMZU010000051.1:0-2410 GCA_031383585.1 Betaproteobacteria bacterium | reverse complement strand
GCAAAGGCGCGGTGATTGCCAACAAGGGCGGGGCGACAGGCGCGTGGTTTTCCGATTTGTTCTTTGGCCTGTTTGGGCTCTCAGCGTGGTGGTGGGTGGCGTTGACCGGTTTCGCGGTCATGCGACTGTTCCACCGTGTGGAGACTTGGAGTGTTTTTGACCGGCGCAATCTTGCTATTGCTATTACCGGATTCGGCATTCTGCTGTTGGCGTCCAGCACGCTGGAGTCGGTGCGGCTCTATACGCTGAAGGGCGACCTGCCCAATGGTGCCGGTGGTGTGATCGGCGGGCTGCTTGCCGGCATGGTCGAAACTGCTTTTGGTTTCGCAGGTAGCACCGTGCTGCTGCTTGCCATATGCGCTGGTGCGCTGAGCATTTTCAGCGGTCTTTCGTGGATCAAACTTGCCGAAAAAATCGGCGCCGGCGTCGAATGGCTTTTTCTCACGTCCAAGGCAAAGTTGGAAGCGCGGCGTGACCGTGAAGTTGGCGATCAGGCGGTGGTCGAACGAGAAGTAAAAGTGGTTGAGATGAAGCGGATAATTGACGATCACCCGCCAATTCGGATCGAGCCGACGGTCACTGAAATCCCGCAGTCAGATCGCATGAAAAAGGAAAAGCAGGTCCCGCTGTTCTCGGATCTGCCGGACTCACCGTTGCCGCCGATTGCGCTGCTGGATCCTGCCGGAGAAAGTATTGAACGGCCAACCAACGACACACTTGAATTCACCTCCCGATTAATTGAACGGAAGCTGATGGATTTCAACGTGCTGGCCAAAGTCGTTGCAGCACATCCGGGCCCAGTCATTACGCGATACGAGATCGAGCCCGCCGTCGGCGTCAAGGGATCGCAAATCGTCAATCTTTCCAGAGACTTGGCGCGTGCGCTCTCGGTGACTTCAATTCGTGTCGTCGAAACGATTCCCGGCACGTCGCATATGGGCCTGGAGATTCCAAACCCTAAGCGTGAGATTGTGCGGCTCTCCGAAATCCTCGGCTCTGCCGTCTATGCAGACATGGCGTCAAAGCTCGCTATTGTCATGGGCAAAGACATCGCTGGTCGTCCGGTGGTAACTGATTTGGCAAAGATGCCCCACGTGCTCGTGGCTGGTACCACCGGATCGGGCAAGTCGGTGGCGATCAACGCGATGATTCTGTCGTTGCTATATAAAGCGACGGCCAATGAGGTGCGCCTGATCCTGATCGACCCGAAGATGCTTGAGCTTTCCGTTTACGAGAGCATCCCGCACCTGCTCGCGCCGGTGGTGACCGACATGAAGCACGCCGCCTATGCGCTGAACTGGTGTGTGGCCGAGATGGATCGACGCTATAAGTTGATGAGCGCCGTCGGTGTCAGGAATCTCGCCGGGTACAACACCAAGGTACGCGAGGCGAAAGAAAAAGGCACTCCACTGCCGCACCCGTTCTCGTTGACCCCGGATGCACCTGAGCCGCTGGAAGCGCTGCCGCTGATTGTTGTGGTGATCGACGAATTGGCCGACATGATGATGGTCGTGGGTAAAAAGGTTGAGGAACTGATTGCGCGCCTCGCGCAAAAAGCGCGTGCTTCGGGCATCCACCTTGTCCTCGCTACGCAGCGTCCTAGCGTTGATGTGATTACCGGTCTGATCAAGGCGAATATACCCACACGCGTGGCGTTCCAGGTCTCCTCGAAAATCGATTCGCGCACCATCCTCGACCAGCAAGGTGCGGAAGCGTTGCTGGGGCAGGGCGACATGCTTTATCTGCCGCCAGGCTCGGGGATGCCGCAGCGGGTGCACGGGGCGTTTGTAGGTGACGCTGAAGTCCATCGCGTTGTTGAATACCTCAAGCGGCAGGGTGAACCGCAGTACATCGAAGGAATCCTCGATGCGCCTGAGGAAACCATGCTGGAGAACATGGGCGGGGGTGGCAACAGCGGCAATGGCGGCGCTGGAGGCGAGCAGGACGCGCTCTATGATCAGGCGGTGCAGGTGGTACTGCAGAACAAGCGTGCGTCGATTTCGCTGGTGCAGCGTCACTTGCGTATCGGTTACAACCGTGCGGCAAGGCTGCTGGAAGATATGGAAAAGGCCGGTCTGGTATCGAGCATGCAGTCCAATGGCAATCGCGAAATCCTCGCACCGAACAAAGAAGTTGAGAGCTAAATGTCCAATCTCCTGCGTTATATCTCTGCGTTCTTACTGACGACCGCGTTCCTCTTAGCTGGTACGGGCCCAGCGCAAGCCGGTGCGATCAGTGACTTCCAAATGTTTACGTCGTCCACGCAATCCGCCCGCGCCAGCTTCGAACAATTGGTGTTCGACGCCAAAGGCAAGCAGATACAGCGCAACACCGGCACGCTTGCCTTCGTGCGCCCGGGAAAATTCCGCTTTCAGTACGAGAAGCCCGCGCAGGTCATCGTCGGCGACGG
>JANMZU010000047.1:0-1897 GCA_031383585.1 Betaproteobacteria bacterium | reverse complement strand
AGGCGCAGCAGCCGTTGCAGCAGCTTTAGCAGCAGGTGTTGCGGCAGCTTTAGCGTCAGCAGCAGGCTTTGCATCCGCTTTCTTTTCAACGACTGCTGTGGTCTTGCCTGTCAGGGTTGCGTCAGCGCCCATGGTTTTCAGGGTGCCTTCGCCAATACCTGGAACCTTGTCGACATCGGCCATGGATTTGAATGGGCCGTTCTTGGTACGGTAGTCGATGATTGCCTGTGCTTTAACTTCGCCGATGCCCTTGAGGGTGGTCAGCTCTTCTTTTGTTGCGGTGTTCAGATTGACGGCAGCAAACGCGATTGAGATCGACGCGAAAAACGCGAAGACCGTGGCGAGGATTTTCTTCATAAATACTCCATGAGTGAGTGAGTGAGATAAAACAGTGTTGCCCCGACTGCCTCACGTTGGAAAGCGTGCCGCTTCGGTGTGATTCTTTTTGCGTTTATCGCTGATCGTTACAACCCTTCACAAGAACCGCGCCCTATAGAACGGGCATCAGGTCAAGTGGTTGACAGAGTTGACGCGGCTACCGAACACGGGAGATATCTTTCCCTTTCAGCTGCGTCCGCGTGTGTGGAGATGCATATTGGCCCCCGACTGCGCAAAAACATCTGCTGCATATGTGATTATGGAGCCCCATCAATCGCAAAGACAGCAAACCCTTTGATTATATGCAACTTTCTATAAAAAATCTATTTTACCAGCGACATTTCCCGAATCCGATGGTGGCAAACGCAAAGCGCTAGCTCACGCCTGATGCGTGGCAAGCCAGGGAATGTAGCGGGCCACGCCCTCTTCCACAGTTAAAAAATTATCGCTGTAGCCTGCCGAACGCAGGTTGGCGAGATTGGCCTCAGTAAAACTCTGGTACTTACCCTTGAGCGCCTCTGGAAAAGCGACATACTCAATCAGTCGCTCAGCCTTCATTTCATCGAGAGTTAATGCGGATTTGCCATCCAGCGCGCGGCAGGCGTTGAGGCTAGCGACCGCCATATCGTTAAACGTCTGGCTGCGGCCGGTGCCAAGATTGAAAATGCCTGAGACACTGTCGTTATCCAGGAAAAACAGGTTTACCTTGACTACGTCCTCGATCGAAACAAAGTCCCTGCGCTGTTCACCATCGGCGTAGCCGTCATTACCTTCAAATACCTTGATTTTGCCGTGAGCACGATATTGGTTGAAGAAATGATAAGCCACGGAGGCCATTCGGCCCTTGTGCGACTCACGCGGCCCGTAGACATTGAAATAGCGAAACCCTGCAACTTGCGTACTCGCATTTGCCAGTTGCGGTCGCACGTGTTGATCGAAAAGGAATTTTGAATAACCGTAGACATTCAAGGGCGATTCGCACTCACGCGTCTCCGCGAACACTTTGCCGCCGCCGTAGACCGCCCCAGAGGATGCATAAAGGAACGGCACCGCTTCTTCCTGACACCACTCCAGCAAGGACAGCGAATAGCGGTAGTTGTTATCCATCATGTAGCGCCCATCGGTCTCCATCGTGTCTGAGCAGGCGCCTTGATGCAATATCGCCTCGATGTCGCCACCGAGCTCACCGGATTCAACAACGTCCAGAAAATCCTTCTTGTCGACGTATTCAGCGATTTCACAATCGACGAGGTTCTTGAATTTGTCGGCCTTCGCAAGATTGTCGACGGCGACAATATCCGAAATGCCGCGTGCGTTTAGTGCCCTGACGATATTGCTGCCGATAAATCCGGCCGCGCCGGTAACGATGATGGTCATATTGGTATCTAACGATTTCTCAAAAAAATTATCCCAGTGAAGCGATCAGTTCTTCGCTTGATACGGTGGCGGTGCCGAGCTTGCCGACGACCACCCCGGCCGCGCGATTCGCAATGCGCACTGCATCTTGCATATTGGCACC
>JANMZU010000045.1:0-2069 GCA_031383585.1 Betaproteobacteria bacterium | reverse complement strand
CGAAGGCTCCTCTCTCCGCCAATCAATGCGTCCAAGCTCACTACTTCCATTGCTGAGAAACCCGGGCGATGATTGGGCCGGATCACTCTTAAGGCAGGTCATACACGGCTTGCGGGTTCCGCAGGTGCAATAGATGTATCGCGCATATGCCGCATCACCGTTCGCAGAGACGACGCGCGAATCCGGTAACATCGAGTCGCTTACGTCAGCCCAATGGCCCCACCATGCTCATCTGCCAAATCAGCGACCTACACATCAAAACGCCAGGCAAGCTTTCATACGGCGTAGTCGACACCGGCAGCATGTTCAAGCGCTGCATCGACCACATTCTCGCGCAGACACCGCAGCCCGACATCGTCGTTGCCACCGGCGACCTCACCGATGGCGGAAGCGCAGATGAGTACGCACATCTTCGCCAACTACTCTCACCACTGTCGATGCCGTTGTACCTGATTCCCGGCAACCATGATCACCGCGAACACATGCTCGCCGCATTCCCTGATCACACCTACCTTCGGCAATCGTACCCCTTCATCCAGTACGACATCGACGACTTGCCGATGCGCATCCTCGCACTCGACACCGTCATCGCGGAACAGAGCGGGGGCGAGCTTTGCGAGCGGCGCCTCGAATGGCTGCAGGAAAAACTCGCACAGGCGCCTGAACGACCCACCGTAATCATCATGCATCACCCGCCATTCAAAACCTTCATTGCCCACATGGACAAGATTGGTCTGACCAACGCAGACAAACTCAAAGCGATCGTCAGCAAACACCCGCAAGTCGAACGCATTCTCTGCGGCCATCTGCATCGGCCGATTCAAGCGCGCTGGGCTGGCACGCTGGTGTCCACTTCAGCCAGCCCGGCACATCAGGTTGCACTCGATTTAAGCGACGACGGCCCGCCTCGCTTCATGATGGAACCACCTGCCTATCAGCTGCACAAATGGCATCCAGACACCGGGCTGATTTCGCACACGGCCTACATCGGCAAATTCGAGGGGCCGTATCCGTTCTGCGACTGAAACAAGATCAGCGGCCGGCCATCGACACGCGTTCGGTTTGCTTCGGGTTAGAGGCCACATTCGGCGGTAAATATTGCGGCACTGAATTTCTCGTCGCCGGCACGCTCTGCAAATACGAAAACAACGAACGCAGATCCATCTCGGTCATACGCGCATAGTTCTGCCACGGCATTGGCGGCAGAATATCGCGACCCACGCCGGCGTGTTTACCAGTACGCATCGCCTTGACGAAATCTCCGGGACGCCAACTGCCAAGGCCGGTTGCCTTGTCGGCGGTGAGATTGCTTGCAAAGGTCACGCCCCAGGGTCCGGCGAAGGCAGTATTGGTGCCGGCACCTGCCCACATCCAGGGACCTTTACCAACGTCCGGCGCAGGCGGCATTTTCAATTCAGCCGGGTGACCGGAAAACATCCTTGTCATGTCCGGTTCAGGTCCCTTCGGCCCCATTTTTGACGGCGTGTGACAGTCATGGCAGCCACCGACGGTGGCAAGATACTGGCCGCGCCTGAGTGTCTCGGTGGTATCGGCGGATGCGATTGCCTGGCCGATCAGGCCGGCGGTGAGGCCACTGGCGAGCAGTGCAGAAATAGGTATGGACTTCATGAACCTTCCTTTACGTCTGGTTGATTGAATTCGTCAAGTTCGGAGCGCATCGTAAATTTGCGCTGAACCCTTGCCCAGTCGAAAGCGATGAAACAACAAAAAAACTGCCCGAAGCGGCGGCGAAGCTGCGTAATATGGCGTGCACTGATTGACAAACCAACCCGGCAACACGAGCCGGGTCAGTATCTCTAGCACCTTGCGTCTGCGATAGCGCACTTGGATCGCCTCGAACGGCAAGGAATGATAGTCCGCTTGATAACGGTTCAGATCACGCATCGGTACCAATTGGCTTGCGCATCGTAAATTTCAGGGATTCGCGCAATCCCAGCCCGCGCTTGAACTGGATCAGGCCATAGTTGGGCACGCCGTCCACGGTCGAGGTTCCCGCATCAAGCACCCTGAAATCGTGCACCTGGCAAAACGCGTAGATTTCCGCTGCC
>JANMZU010000044.1:0-3255 GCA_031383585.1 Betaproteobacteria bacterium | reverse complement strand
GTGCGACATTTTGTTCCCTCTCCTTTGGGACAAGGGCACACTTGACGCGAAGCAGAGAGGTAGGGGTGAGGGGTATTCACAGCAGGCAGAAATCACCCCCTCATCCCAACCCTTCTCCCCAGGGAGAAGGACTTATATCTGTGTTCATTTGACGGGGTATCGCAATAAGCATTGTGAAAACGCCACAACAACTCTAATACTGGCGCGCCTTCCCAGCCATTATTGGCCCAAACCCCGCATCAAATGGCGTTCCGCACGTCAGGACGCTTACTTCACCAACTGGTTCAGTTCAAAAATAGGCAGCAGCACCGCCAATACAATCCCCAGTACCACCGCGCCCATAAACAGGATCATCGCCGGTTCAATCAAGGCTGCCAGCGCCGCAGTGCGAATTTCGATATCACGCTGCTGCTGATCGGCAGCGGTGGCTAACGTTTGCGGCAGTTTTCCACTGGCTTCACCCGAAGCGATAAGATGCACCAGCACCGGCGGAAAACGCTTGCTCTGGCCAATTGCCTGTGACAGCCCAGCGCCCTCGCGCACATTCAGCGCCGCGCGCTCCAGCGCATCACGCATCGGCAGATTGGTCACAACGCCAACGCTTGCGCTGAGTGCAGCCAACACCGGTACGCCGCTGCCCACGAGGATCGACAGTGTTGCAGCGAGCTGCGATGACTGCTGCGCGCGGATGGTCTTGCCGATGATGGGCAGCGAAAGCAGCCAGCCGTGCCAGCGGCGGCGCAGGTGAGGGCGCTTCAGGGCTGCACGCGCGGCCACCACGCCAGCGAACGCAATCAACAGCCAGAAGATGCCGGTCGTCTGCAGGAAACGCGATAACGCCAGCAGCGCACGTGTGAACCAGGGGAGCGTCTGTTTGGTCGTTTCAAAAACGCCGACCACCTGCGGCACGACATAGATCATCAGGCCGCCAACAACCAGGACGCATACCGCCATCACGATGACCGGATAAATTAATGCCACCAGCAACTTCTGGCGCATGGCCTGCTGCGTCTCGACATGGTCGGCAAGTCTGAGCAGCACATCGGGTAATTTTCCCGAAGTTTCCCCGGCCGACACCAGCGTTTGATACAGATCGGAGAAAGTCTCCGGATAGGCCGCGAGCGCGTTGCCCAGCGACTGGCCTTCCAGCACGCTGCCGCGCAAACGTGCCAACAGTTGTCGTTCTTTTTCGGATTCGGCCTGTTCAATAAGGGCATCAAACGTCTGCTCTACCGTCAACCCTGCGCCAAGCAACGTGGCTAGCTGTCGTGTCACGCGAGCCAGGTCGGCGGTACCCAACTTGCCGCTGCGCCGTGTGGCGCTGGCATCAGCATCGTTAGCCGCCTCGATCAGCGTGACATCAAGCGGAAAGAGCCCTTGATGGCGTAACTGCGACCGCGCCAGGCGCGGACTATCAGATTCGAGCACCCCGCGCTGTTCGCGGCCGTCGATATCGTATGCGGTGTAGCGGTAGCCGGGCATTTGGGCAACGACGCTAGTCGCGCGTCACTCGCAAGACTTCTTCGAGCGATGTCACGCCTTCAGCAACCCAGCGCAGCCCGTCCTCGCGCAGCGGCACCATGCCATTACGCGTTGCGGACTCGGTGAGTTCACTTTCGGCCGCACCGTCGTGAATGAGTTTGCGCAACGGTTCGTCGACGGCGAGCAACTCGTAAATGCCGGTCCTGCCCTTGTAGCCGGAGACGGCATCTGCAGGTTCAAAAAGCATTGAAATAGCGCGATGCAAAGGGTCTATCGCGGTCTTCAGCATCTGCCGCTCTGCATCATCCGGCGCGCGCGCTTGCCGCGCGGCAGGATTGAGTTTGCGTACTAGTCGCTGCGCCAACACACCCGACAAAGTCGAGGCAAGCAGATACGGCTCAATGCCCATATCGACCAGTCTGGTGACGGCGCCTGCGGCGGAATTGGTATGCAGCGTCGCCAAAACCAGATGCCCTGTCAGCGAGGCTTGCACCGCAATCTGCGCGGTCTCCAGGTCGCGAATTTCGCCGATCATGATCACGTCTGGGTCTTGTCGCAGGATGGCGCGCAGCGCCCGCGCAAAGGTCATTTCGATGCGGGGATTCACCTGCGTCTGGCCAACACCGTCGAGGTCGTACTCGATCGGGTCTTCAACGGTCATCATGTTGCGGGTATGCGCATCGAGACGCGACAGCGCGGCGTACAGCGTGGTGGTTTTCCCAGAGCCGGTAGGCCCAGTGACGAGGATGATGCCGTGTGGCTGCTGGATCAAGCGGTCCAGCCGCGCCAGTGTGGTCGCAGGCATGCCTAGCCCGTCCAGCGAAAGGCGGCCCGCCTGCTTGTCGAGCAGACGCATGACCACCCGTTCGCCATGACCCGTCGGCAATGTAGAGACGCGCACATCCACCGGCCGGCCGGCAATCCGCAACATGATGCGGCCATCCTGCGGCAGACGTTTTTCAGCAATGTCTAGCTCGGCCATCACTTTCACGCGTGACACCATCGCCGCATGCAGCGAACGCTTCGGCTCGACCACATCACGGAGCGCGCCATCAACGCGGAATCTGACTAACGAGCGGCGCTCAAAAATCTCAAGGTGGATATCCGAGGCGTTTTCACGCACGCCTTGCGTCAGCAGCGCATTAATGAGTTTGATGATCGGCGCATCATTCTCTGTTTCCAGCAGATCGGCGATCTCAGGTAACGACTGTGTCAATTGCGCCAGATCAGTGGCGTTTTCAATGTTGCTGGCGATTTCCTGCACGGCGTCATCGTTGCTACTATCGGCCGCCCCGGCGGTATAGGCAAGCGCCAGCCGGGTGTTGAATTCGGATTGCGAGAGCAGTACCGGCTTCAAGGCTTTGCCGGTCATACGCCGCACTTCGGCCAGCGTGGCAGAGGCTGGGTCAGGCGCCAGCCAGACCTCTATTTCGTCTTTTAGCTGCCGGGCAGTAATGACGCCCTTTGCCTTGGCAAAGTGGTATGGCAACATGCCTACCACAGCCGGGTCCGTGCTTTCAATGGCTTCGCGTTGTTTCGCGTCCGACGAGCCCACGGCTATTTAGCGCCGGGGGCCACAGGTGGTGACACGGGGGCGGGCAACAATGCACCGCCGGTCGGAGGCAGCAGCGAGGATTCATTCTCGCGGAGCAGCCCGCTTTGCTCATTGCGGATGTAGTTGTAACGCTCGCCGGTTAACTGGTTCGCTGCCTTGCCATCGCGCAGCACGGTAGGCCGCAGGAACACCATCAGGTTAGTCTTGTCGCGATTCTT
>JANMZU010000024.1:0-2351 GCA_031383585.1 Betaproteobacteria bacterium | reverse complement strand
CCCGCGTTGGCGCAAAGCCAGCCGCGGCCAAGACCAAAAAACGTGCAACCCGTTGAAGACATTCCGCCGCCGCCCGAGATCAAAGAAGTTGATCCGACGAAGGACATCAAGGTGACCACGCGCCAGTCCGGCACGGATACGATCGAGGAGTACCGAATGGGCGGCAGGATGTACAAGCAGCGCGTGCAGCCTGCAGCCGGTCCGGCGTATTTCTTGGTCGATGAAAAAGGCGAGGGGAAATTCGTCCGCGTGGATGGTCCTGACTTGAAAGCGTCGGTGCCGATGTGGGTGCTATTGAGCTGGTAAACACCAGCATGAGGCGCTGTTGAATTTGATCAAGTTATAGGTACCCAGTGAGCGTATTTACCCCGATTACCACTGCCGAAGCACGAGCATTCGTCGCTCCTTACAAAGTGGGCGACATCATCGATTTCCAGAACATTGCCGCCGGCGTTGAGAATTCGAATTTTTTCGTGACCACCACCGAGGGACGATTCGTTCTCACTATCTTCGAGAAAATTCCGCGTCAGGATCTCGATTTCTATATGGGATTGATGTTGCATCTGCATGCCAACGGCGTGGCTTGCGCGGCGCCTTTGGCAACTGTTGAAGGAGTGGTGATTCGCGAACTAAAGGGCAAGCCCGCAGTTCTGGTGACGCGCCTGTCGGGCAACGATATCGCCCACCCCACGCCGCCGGATTGCCATGCAGTGGGGGCCGCACTAGCCAATATGCACGCGGCTGCGCAAACGTTCGACCTCAAGATGGCCAACTGGCGCGGCTTTTCGTGGTGGCAGTCTTATGCCGCCGAGCTGCAAAAGCATTTATCGGCCGATGACGCGGCGCAGATTGCCGCAGAGATTGGGCACCAGCACGACTTCGACCAGCTCGACTTGCCTCGCGGCGTCATTCACGGCGACTTGTTTCGCGACAATATTCTGTGGGACGACCACGGCTCCCATCACATGCCGCAGATGATCGATTTCTATTTCGCCTGCAACGAACAATTGCTGTTTGACGTGGCCGTCACCGCCAACGATTGGTGCCTGGATTTTTCGGCCTATCCCGCTGCGCAGCTTCACACAGCCAATGCGCGTGCATTGCTGGCGGGCTATGCCAGCGTTCGTCAATTTACGGCCGCCGAAATCGCCGCATGGCCGCAGATGTTGCGCGCGGCAGCGATGCGGACGTGGCTGGGCCGCCTGGGTTATCATCATTTCCCGCGAGATTCAGAGCTTACGCACCCTAAAGATCATCCGTTTTCTTCGCGCCTCCTGCACTTTCACACTACTCACGAATCCGACAATCGCGCCTTGATGCCTTCGGCGTCCTGAACACTGGCGCAACAACACTTCCTTACTATGCGTGTTATCGATGTACCTGCCAGCGCCGGTCTCGGCTGGATCAAGATGTCTTTCCTGTTGTTTCGCGCGCAGCCAGCAGGTTGGCTGGCGCTGCTGGCTACATGGCTGCTGGCTTCGTTGGGGTTGCTGATTATTCCATTCATCGGCGGTGCAATTTTCGGCATTCTGCAGCCGGGGTTTTTTGCCAGCTTTGTCATCGCCGCACGCGATCAGGAGGCGGGCCTGCCCGTGGGGGCGCATCAGTTGCTCGCCGCGTTTCGTTTTAACGGCAAGCCGCTGATCACCATCGGTTCGATCACGCTGCTTACCAATTTGCTGGTGTTCGGCATTCTTGCGATGCTGGGCTTGCCATTGGCGATGCAGGCAGGCGCGGACGGCGTGCCGGACATGGCTGCATTCAGCCGTGAGCTGCAGGGAAAGGAATGGATCGCGTGGCTGGGTCTGGTGCTATCGCTGGTGGTCAAAGGGGTACTTTGGTTTACCTGTGCGCTGCTCGCACTGAACCAGATGCCTGCGTCCCATGCAATACGCTGGAGCTTCTTTGCGCTGGTCGCCAATTTCCTGCCAATGCTGGTTTTCGCGGCGCTGATGATGGCAATTTTTGTCTTGGCCGCGATCCCACTTCTGCTCGGCATGTTCATCGCCATGCCTGTTTTTGCTATTGTCCACTACGTGAGCTATCGGGATCTATTCCGCGCCTCAGAAGAGGCCTGAACTACAGTTGGTGCTTCGGGCGCCTTCCAGTTAACAATTTGGTTTCAATTGCAACGTGTGCACGGGCACGCCTTTCACCCCGCAGCTAAGCGACTTAACTGCAAAAAAAAAAACAAGCAGTTAACGCTTGTGGTGGAAGCATAACGCGATTGGGGAAATGCAAATGAAGATTCCGATCAGGGCCTGGTTACTGGTCGCGACGGCTGCGATTACCGCAATCACCGCACATGCAGCCGATATAAACATAGGCCAGTCCACACCACTTACTGTTGC
>JANMZU010000961.1:0-8254 GCA_031383585.1 Betaproteobacteria bacterium | reverse complement strand
GCCATCGCGCCTCAACGACACCACCAAATTCAAAGGCTTCACGCAGGAATTGCGCCTGAGTTCCGCGGGCAAGGGCCCACTGCAATGGCTGGTCGGCGCTTTCTTTGCCGACACCGACCGCAAATACGCCCAGCGCCTGCCGACCCCCGGCTACGATGCCTTTACCAACGCGCGCTTAGGCGCCGGCACGGCAGCGGCCGTGGCCAATGGCTTTCCCCTCAATTCTCCTTACAACGCCGACATTCCCTACAATCTGAAGCAGACCGCGCTATTTGGCGAAGCCAGCTATGAAATGACCAAAGAGCTGACAGCAACAGTTGGCGGGCGATTCTACGATTACAAGGAAGAGCGCACCTTCAAGTCGGGCGGTTTGTTCTCCGATGGCAACAATAATTTCGACAAAACGAAATCAGACGGCTTCAACCCGCGCGTGCTGTTTGCGTACAAGGCATCTGATAGCGTGACATTCAATGCCCAGGCGTCAAAAGGATTCCGTTTGGGCGGCGTCAATGATCCGTTAAACGTACCTTTGTGCACGGCGTCGGACCGCGCCATTTTCGGCGGTTACCAGCGCTTCAGCGATGAATCGCTGTGGAACTACGAAGTCGGCGTCAAGATGCAGCGGCCGGGGCTAAGATTCAACGCGGCGGCGTTCTATACCCAGATGAAGGACCTGCAGGTCACGCTGGATGCCGGTTCCTGTTCGTCGCGGGTGGTGTTCAATGTACCGAAAGCGCATTCGTCCGGCATCGAACTGGAGATGACGGCGAGGGCGACCGAGAACCTTGAGTTGTCGCTTTCCGGCGCCGCCGTGAATGCGGTGTTCGATTCGACCGTCAGGGACGGCACCGGGGCAGTGCTCGGTGGCATTCGCGACGGTAACCGCCTGCCCTCTGTGCCAAAGCTGTCCTTGACCGCCAGCTTTACCTACAACTTCACCATGGCAGGACGCGAGTCCTATTTCACCGCCTCGGCGCAACACGTGGGCAGTCGCTTCACGCAGCCATCTGACCAGGAAAACAACCCGCGCACCTTCGTTGCCAACCTGCCCTTCCAGGGCGCTCCGGCAAATGCGGCGACCACGCTGAATCTCGAATTGCCTAAGTACAACGTGGTCAACCTCAGTGCTGGGATGGATTTCGAGCGTGGACTCTCGGCGAGTATCTATGTCAACAACGTGACCGACGAGAAGGCGCTGCTCTCCTTCGACCGCGAACGGGGTGGCCGCGCACGGCTCGGATTTGCGACCAACCAGCCGCGCACTCTAGGCGTGACCATTCGCAAGACGTTCTAAGCCGATATTCATTAATGTCGCGCAATGACGCCGCGGGTCACCTCCCGCGGCGTTTTTTTTGCAGCGTGGCACGCCACCCGCCGGTACGTCGTCCCAGCCGTCACCAAGACGACGACCTACTCTCGGCTTAACTTACCGCCATGAGAGCCTGGCCCCATTAAATCCCCACATTGCCATTTTCAGGCATGCTGACACCCACGCGAGTTCGAGTCGCCGCGCCTTGTGAGTGACGCTCGCCTTTAGGAGAATTCACATGAAAGCACTCACTTTCACGCGCAAACTCGCTGGCGCACTGGTCTCGATCGCGATCGTCTTTACGTCCGGCACGGCCGCTGCTCAGTCCACCCCAGCCACCCCGGCCGGCGAGCGGCAGTCCATGGACCTCGGCAACTTCTCCGTCAGCCTTAACGTAAAGGACATCAAGGCTTCGATGGCCTTTTACGAGAAGCTCGACTTCAAGGTGGTCGCCGGCAAGCTGGAACAGAAGTGGATCGTCTTGCAGAACGGCAGCGTAACGATCGGGCTATTCCAGGGAATGTTTGAAAAAAACATCATGACGTTCAACCCGGGATGGAACAAGGACAAGGAGACGATGAAGAACTTTCAGGATGTGCGCGAGCTGCAGCGCACGCTGAAGGCACGTGGGGTCACCACCATAGCGCCCGAGGCCGACGAGAAGACCGAGGGGCCTGCTTTCTTCAAGGTCACCGACCCCGACGGCAACACGCTCCTCTTCGACCAGCATGTTGCCAGCCCGAAGCGCTAACGATCTACCCGATTACTGGGTGGAAGCTGCGTGGAAAAATTGTAGGGGCTAGGATCGATATTTTCAGGCTACGAAAAATGCGAGCTTGGTCTTTTTGATTTGCGAACCTGACTGGCTATCGCCTTTGACCGCCGAGAGTAACGTGCCCATGCATGAATTCAGCCCCCCAGAGCAAGTCCATATCGAGAATGACTGGCATGACGGACCGCTAGCGGGCATCGCAGACATTCGGGGAATACCGCACCGCTTCAAATCATTATTCAATGAAGTTGAGGATGCTTACGAAAGCGCGGTTCTTGTCTGGCCGGTGACTGCCGAGGAGTTCGCGTTGGAGAGGGAACAATGGGCCATTTTTGTTCTCTGGAATAGAGATTACGAGCGCGGCGTTACGGGTACGGATACGCACCCGGCCCATCGCGGCATCCATACGCGCTGGGATGAGATTGAGGCGCTGCTCCACGATCGACGCTATGTGGTCCCTGTTCGCGCCATGCGCGCCAAATTCGAATTCGTGCGCGTTGATCAGGAGGAGCGTTACGCGTTAACGGGACCAGATTACAAGTTGCGCTGGAAGCTGTTGTAAAGGCCACATCCGCCGACATCCAGACGTGGAGCACGGGCTCAGATCTTGCAATGTCAGTAACAGTTCAGCGTCAAAATGTTTTCAGCAAATGAATCTGCGTCTGACTACCAAGAGTGATTTATAAAATTGTGAGCCCGACTCCAAGTGCTTTTTGATTCATGTTGAAGAGAGCCTCGTCCCTGCGACCTTTGCTGTCTGCTCCGCATCACGGTTTGCTTGGCTCACCTGGCAGTTTCATATTCACGATGTCCAGCGTGGTCAAGATGCCGTTCGCCAGCGCATCGCCTAGCTCGGGTTTGGCGCATTGCTTTAGGCGGGTCTTGGGCTCTTCACTTCCCTGACAAAGCAGCACGCGTTGTGGGCCAGCTTCTATCGTGGCTTGCGGGTGATAAAAATAGGCGAAACCGCTGTGGTTTTCCAGGTTGACCCACTGGTCGACCAGTTTGGGGTCTGCTTTACCGTCACTGTATTTGATCACCCAGCTTTTGAGCGCGGGCATGTTGGCTCTAAGCAGCTTGCCGTCATTGGCATAGTTGCCGTGAAAGGCGACGTACGTTTTGTCTATCGGCTGGTCGTTCGAAATACTACGGGTCTTGCCGCCGAGAAACATGCGGGAACATGACGAACGGCAAAAGCCTGACACGGCGGTACTCAATCCTTTTTCGCGAATATATTCACCCACGGCGTAGCCGGTCTTGGCGTCGCCGCCACGGGAGTTTTTCAGCACCACGGTGGTGACTCCCGGATTGTTGTCGATCACGTCTTTCAGCTGGCGAAGCTCTATGCCGGTGACCGAGCCTGCGAGGATGACAAAGGGCGGTCGCGCTTCGATGTCCATGGCGTTGGCGCTGATGGCGCTGAATAGTCCGAATGCTGCGGCGGCAAGAATAGTGACCGGGAATTTTTTCATTTGTTTTGGACCCAAGTTATTTGCAGGCCGCGAGGAAAAGCACGTCGGCGACGTTGCAACGGTTGCGAAATTCAAATATCGGCAGCGAAGTTTTGCACGGGTCGTTGGCACGCAAATGGCTCCTTATCGCGTCGAAAAATACTGACCACGGCCCTCTCACCAACGGACCTATTTTGCGGTTTGCGAAACGTCCATCGGCATTTGCCTACCGAAAAAATCACTGAGCATCGATAGAATTTGATTTGGCAAATGCAATTCGATATCCGAAAACAAAAGGGTCACAAACAATATGCTAATTGCTAGGTAAGTTAGCGTCATCAGATTTCGCAAACCCACAAGGAATCCCATCCACATCAGATCTCGCGGCCCGAAACGTACTACCCTTGATTTGTTCTTTTTGTCTTCGTCTCTTAACTTATAACGTTCATCTGCCCAGTAGAAAAGCACGATCGATATCAGGGTTCCCACTAGATTGCACCAATCCCACGGCCGTAGCTCGAAAATATTTATAGCCCAAAAGTAGGCCAAAGGCGTTATCACTTTGCTGCTTATCAAAAGCACACCTTGCTCGACTACAAACGTCTTCCATATTAGCCCGGCTAGAGTAAGGAAAGCGAGGACAAGCCTCAGTTTCGCCTTGGCAGTGCGCGATAATGTCACCAACAAGTCCTTCGTCTTCTCTCCGTGGCTAACGACATAGACGAGTGGAAAGTAGAGCCATAAAGTTGATTTCAAGCTTATGCGATACAAAATTGGCGGCACCGAGAATGCGATCAAAAGCGGAGGGTAGAAAACAAGCCTCATGTACACATTTTTTTCGAGTTTTGCGGCCTGCCAAAGTCCCTTCAAAGTAAGCGTTGCATTCCTTCTTGAAATCCCCGGCAATAACTCTGGAGAATGTCGCATGTCTTCGGTAAATCCGACGCGATACCAATTCTCCGGTATCGAAAGCCAACCTCGCCATAGGTATCGCATCGACGCAATCAAGCGGATCATGATTGATCCTGAAAAAAAGGCTATTGCTGCCGCTGCCGTAAGGCCTCTCTCTACCCGCCAAGCAAAAACCCCTGCAATCGTTGCAATAGTCAACGTGATGGTCACCCAAGTTTCGGTTCCGCCGGTTTGCATTCCCGCAATGGTTCCCGCAATTGCTGCGAATGCGGCAACGACCTGTGTCATCAGTAGGCCGTTTTCGGCCGCGTGTCTTACCGGCGCGCCCCTCTTATCTACCGTCGCCACCGCAGCTGCGACGGCTTGCGGTCCAATTGCGGCGACGGCAAGCCTTCGCAACTCAGGTAGCGCTCCCACGATAGGAAGCACTCCGCCCATAACTACCAATGCCATTGCGGCCGCACTCAAGCCTGCAAATACGTCTAACGTGCCAATTAGCGTGATACGCCAGAAAAGGTCCCAGCCCACATAACCAACAAGAAACACCTTTGTGCACCACCAAGACAATAACCCGGTTGCGACTGCGACGAAAAGTCCGACTACCCAAGCACGCCAATGTCCGTAGGACCAATCGATCTCTATGTCACGTGTGGGTAACAACATTTCCACGCCGAGGCGAACAGACTCTTTGGACCGCAACAATAGGAAAGGTGCAATCAGTGCGCTCGATAGCAGCCACACTTGTGTCTCTAGGTACCAAGCGACACACCAATATAAGGCTATCGCAAATACCGTTTCTGCTACCGCCTGCACAGACAGCGTACCCGCTTTAATGGTTTCTTCCGTCGAGTGGAGGCAGTACTTGGCAGCTTGTTTGGGCGGTTGCATAGAAAAAGGGACTCCCTAGATTGTTTTCAAGAGCGATTTATTTCGACTAGGTGAACGCAGATCAAAATGTGTCCGCCACTTTTGTCACTGGAAGCGGCAATACGGTATAGCGTGCAGCGGGCAGGATTGCGAAGTTACACCAAATTGGGTCACCAATAGCCGCTGTGAATTCAAAAGAAATGGTGACCCCCGTGGTTCAGTTGCGGTTCTGACTTGCATGTAGCTCGACACGCTCCAGCAGCCTGTCGAATTTAAAGGGAATCGGCTGCAAGTTGACCTAGCGGGTGCATGTTTGCCCTCTTTCCTACGCCAATGGAACAACCATTGCCTTGAAAAGCAGAAGAATCTGCCCTCGCCACTGTCAACTGTCGCTTCGACTCTTTATGTCCGACAAGCTGCTAGATTCGCTCGTCCAGGTATTTGAACCAGTGAAAGTCATTTGCCTTGAACTCCTCGATGCCAAGGTAGAAGTGCTTGAAGATAGCGCTGTGCATAGTCGTCGCAGCGGCGCATTCGAGCAGCTTTGGGCTGAAAATTGCAAAGCCCTTTGGATCATTGGCATTGCGGTAGGGACAAGCCACAAGCATATTGAAGCCATCTTGTTTTGAGGACCGCCCACCCGCGTAGATCCGCAGCTCTATCGTCAATGCATCGGTGCGCCCGGTATGCAGGTTGGCATAACCATCAAAGCTCATGACTTGAAATGGCACCTTGTCGGGGTTGGTATCCATAATGCTGTTAGCCGCCGCCGTGGCGGATTCAACGCTTTCGTAGAAGCTGAAATCCCTGAAGGTTGCCGTGTTGCCTTCACCTGGAACTAACACTGTGGGCGCTCCGGTGGCGCCCCCTTCGACTGCAAACATGCAATATGCCGCCATGAAGCCCGCTTTGTGTATGGCCAAGGCCCGTTTTTCGTCAATTGAGCTAGCTGAATCCGATTGCAAACTACCTCGCAGGATCGATGGCATCGGCGGCGGGGCGATCTGAAGAGCGTCGTTGGCCCAGCTGGTCGCGCTGCGCTGGGGTGCGGGCTGGAGAAGGATTTCGGTCACCAATCCCAATAGAAAATATAAGCGGCCGCTCAACAGGCACACGGAGGTGGTTTCGAATTGAAACTCAAGTTCGGGAAGGTCTTTTTTGGCTTCTGAGAAATCCAGCCATTTGACAGCCAATGATCCTGCTCGGGCCGTTGTCATGCCGATGTAGAACGCCACCAAGCGCAAAAAATTCTGGGTGTCGGCGCCATTGACGAATTCCTCGTACGTCTTCTTGTTCCCGGCACGGATGGAACGCAACAACTGATCCAATCGCGCCAGACTGGACAGGGAATGGTCGAGCTGCGCAAGTTTGAGTTGCTCCCGAAACGCCAGCCCGCCAAGGATTCCGCTGTCGTTGAAAAATGCATCCAGCATCAGCGAGCAGCGTTCGTTCTCATCCTTCGCAGGGGGCTTGGGCAGCTTGGTAAGTCTGTGCTCGACATATTCCTTGCAGGTCATTTCTCGGGTGTCACCGAACAGCGCGTCCTCGATAATTGCCAGAGGAACGCATGCTGAGGCAGCAATGACGCCGACAACCCTGGACCAGCTAGCCTCGGGTAACGGCATGTCGGCGGGCATCAACGGAGCGGCTTGCTCTCGTGTATGCCATTGAATGGGCTGGTTGCTCTGCCTGGAAATCATTGCGCCCAAATAGAACGCCAGCATGAGGCAGAAGTTCTCGGCGCCTGGCTGGCTTTGCCAGCTTTCGCGTTGTGGTGAAAACTTTGTCCTGATCTGGCTCAACAACTGCTCAACACGGTCCAGACTCTCAATCGAATAATCCAGCCTTGCTTGCTGCAATGCGCCGCGAAAGGCCATGCCGCCCGGCACGTCCGCCCCAGCGTCCAGCGCCGCAAGAAAATCCTCGGCCTTTTGCTGCATGTCGCTGCGTTGCTCCATTAGCCGGTCACGCGGTAACGGTTTGCTCGCCTCAGGGTTGTTGCGCTTTTCAGCGATTGCTTTGGCACGGGCTTCGCGCTGCTCTGCCTTCGCCTGTTCATTTCGCCGTCCAAGGAACTTGAAAACGCCCCAAATTCCCAGCCCCACCAAGGCAAGCAAGCCCAACTTCACTACCCACCCTGTTCCCGAGGAGGCCGGGCTGGCGCTGGACGGCGGTTTTGCTGGGGCGGACGAAAGCTTGATGGGCACCGGCGTAACGGGAGCAGGCTGTGACAGCGGTGTTCCGCGAGGTTCTGGCGGTGATGCGCTTCGCGGCGTGGGCTGGATCGGCTGCTGGGCGTATTCAACAGTTCGGACGTCTGACGCAGAAGGGCATTCGCCGTTATTGACAAACTTGCTGTAGGTGCCATCTGCGGCTGTGCACCTGACAAAGGCTCGCCCTCGGCTTTCAGTTGCAAGGGAATCGGCCTTCTCCTGTTCCGTTAGCGGCTCGCGTGCGTCCGTGCTGGATCGGCAAGAGCCAGGTGATGTGTAGGATGGGCCACCATCTGCGGGCTGGCAGCGGAAGCGGTCTGCCGCACTCGCATGGACATCCGCGCCCAGAATCAGCGCCAGCATCGCAAACAGCACGAACATGCTTGCCGCGCCCAAATCAGTTACCGACCTTGCGATTTCACTTCGTTGAAAACTCATTGATTTATGTTCTGTCGTTTTCCATGAACACAGATGGTACCGGGTCGGCGTCAAATTGTTTTGAGCAAATGAACTTGCGACGGGCGGCGTCAGTGCGATACAAACAAGAGATGGTTACGCTACCCTGCACTTACCCGGCGGTCTGCAGCTTGGCCGGCTGCGCCGATTTTTTGAGCAAGACTCAAGGATTGGCGCAGCCTGCAGGCAGAAAGAGGCTGAAAATGCCCGTCAAATGGCGCTCTACGGGGTGGGGCCGGGCAGAAAATGCTGTCTGAGCCGCCTCTACGGTTTT
>JANMZU010000950.1:0-2111 GCA_031383585.1 Betaproteobacteria bacterium | reverse complement strand
ATGCGCCGCCAATGGCGGCACCATCGGCTTCGCAGCCGACAGC
This sequence comes from Betaproteobacteria bacterium, assembly GCA_031383585.1. Taxonomy (GTDB): domain Bacteria; phylum Pseudomonadota; class Gammaproteobacteria; order Burkholderiales; family Usitatibacteraceae; genus UKL13-2. Next base: position 2,068 of record JANMZU010000950.1, on the reverse strand, counting down.
TCAGAGGCAGCCAATGCCTGGCATACAGCGGGACTCGCCAATGGCGGGACAGCATGCGAAGATCCACCGGGCATTCGCGAGGGCGGCGCGGTGAAACTGTATATCGCTTATTTACGCGATCCAGCGGGTAATAAAATTTGTGCGTTGAAACGTATTGATTGAGAGGTCGTTTTCGGGCAAACGGCGCGATCGCAATTAAGGCGAGTGGAAGTTTTTGAGGCGTGGTCGGTTGATTTGCGTAGAACGCCATTCGGCGCGCATCGCGGGCAGAAAATCGCTGAAACGCCGCGTCGGTGCTGGAGTCAGTGAATTTTTTCTACATCACAGAATGGCGGGTTGTTCATTTCGAGGAGAATAAATGAAATACAAATGGAGCATTACCGTACTCACCATTCTGTCGATTGCCGTATTGCCAGCCCTCACACATGCCCAGGAGCTACGCGGCCGCACAACGCAAAGCGGCTCTATCGTCAATATTGGCAGCCGACTTTGCATCGAAGTTGCGCAGGACTCATCACAAGAAGGCGCACGCCTGCAGCAAGGTGAGTGCCGCAATGGCCAGGGTATGTGGGAAGTGCGGGAACTCGGCAACAATGAGTTTGCGATTCAGAGTCGCAGCAGCGGTCTGGTGATGGATGTGCAGCAAGCGTCTACGCAAGATGGTGCCCCGATTCAGCAATGGACCTGGAATCAGAGTGCAGCGCAGCGCTGGCGGCTGGATTCAAGCGCGGGCAGCAGGTACCAGATCGTAAACGTTGGCAGCGGAAAATGCCTCGATGTGGAAGGGCGCTCGAACACACCGGGCGCACGAATTACCCAGTACCAGTGCCACGGTGGCGAAAATCAGGCATTTCGATTTGACCGTATCGCAAATGCTGCGCGTCCGGCGGCGGTTGCCCCGCCTTCAATCCCGGTACCTGCAGCGGCAAGCGTACGCGCGCCGGGCCGCAGCCTCTACACCGGCATGATCCATTCACGAGCGACCGACAAATGTGTTGATGTCGAACGTGCCAGTACCGCCGAGGGCGCCAATATTTTTCAGTGGAGTTGTAACGCCACTGCCGCACAGATATGGGATGTAGTCGATCTGGGGCGCAACGAAATTGCTTTTGTTGCCCAAGCCAGTAACAAGGTGATGGATGTGCAGGGTGGTGACCGCCGCAGCGGCGCAGACGTGCGCCAGTATTCGTGGAACGGTTCATCCACTCAGCGCTGGCGAATGGAAAATATTGAGCGCGGCTTTTCAAAAATCGTCAATGTGGGTAGCGGCAAGTGCCTGGATTTGGATGGCGCACAAAGAAACGATGGTGCCGAAATCGCGCAGCACGACTGCCACGGCGGCACAAACCAGCAATGGCGTATCGAGATCAGCGGCAACGATGCCGACTGGCGCAATTACAATACCGGTCGTCCTTGGGGCGGCCGAAACCCGAGCTACTCCGAGCCGCCGCCAGCCTTTCTGGTTGGTGACTTCAAAGCGTTTAACAACTATTACCGCGGCGACATCCAGTTGTCGATCTATTCCGATGGCGTGGCTATCGCAACATTGGATGGTGGCCAACGCGTAACCGGCTACTACCGTGGTGGACAGCTATTTCTGGGCAATGCGCGCTTCGATGTCCAACAGGAAGCGGCGGGCTTTCGTACCGTGCAGGCAGGCCAGTCTTCGAATACGACTTCCTATGCGCGGGCACGCTACGAGTCGCCGCGAGGCCGGTAAAATCCGGCCGTGACATCGCGCCAAGAGATGTGGGGTATCGCCGGCCAGCCAGTGTGCAGGCCACCGGGCAAGAAACGTCGGTGCACTGTTGCGCCCCCCACTGAGCATGTCAACAATAGAATGTCAGCAACCTACATCGTCAAGGAACACCATGGAACAAACCGGACCATTAAAGCTTCGCGTCTTCAATCAAGCCGGCCAACTCGTCGGTCCAGTCACGGTAAACCCAGTCGTCAAGACCGATGCCGAATGGAAACGGCAGCTCACGCAGGAGCAATTCCAGATCGCGCGTGGTAAGGGCACGGAAGCACCATTTTGCGGAACCTTGCTCGATAACCATCGCGACGG
>JANMZU010000793.1:0-15656 GCA_031383585.1 Betaproteobacteria bacterium | reverse complement strand
CCGCTCCAAAAGCGTGAGGTCTTGCGATCCCCCACTTTCCAGTTCCCTGCGTATGCGGTATTAGCCTAACTTTCGCTAGGTTGTCCCCCACTTAAGGATACGTTCCGATATATTACTCACCCGTTCGCCGCTCGCCGCCAGGTTGCCCCGCGCTGCCGCTCGACTTGCATGTGTAAAGCATTCCGCCAGCGTTCAATCTGAGCCAGGATCAAACTCTTGAGTTCAATACCTGTTTGTGCAACGTATTCATAAATGAACCGTTACCTCACTCAAAGCAATTAACAGGTAATTTGCATTACCTACTAATCTTTACTTCTTATGAGCACTTCGATATGTTGAGTTCAAACCCTGCATTAACTTCCAGCCCAATTATCAATCAAGCTTTCTACCAGCCAGCACCTTTGACAGCACCGCCAATCCGTCAACACAGGGCACCCAATCTACCCAGTGCCCACATCTATCGATTGTCTTGTTTTTAAAGAACGATTCCTGCGACACACTTTATGCCGCCAACAACTTGCTGCCCCGCTACGCGTTTGTTACTGCGTTTTGAGGAGGATTCACATTATGCTGCTTTGAGCAAACACGGTCAAGTCTTTTTGTGAAAAAAGTTTACGGGGCCCCAAATTAATTTGGCGCCGACACGCGCAAGTGTTCGTTTTCCGACCTGGGTAACCGCGGCGCAGTACGTGCGTACTTTGCATGTCCAACCAGTTTTCCTTTCACGGTCCGGCTTGAGGGCACTCTGGCCGATTGTCCGCAGTACTCCGAGGTGTCGTGCGTCAAGCCCGTTTGCTCGAACAGCTGCGCAATGCGAAAGCCGCCATGAAATGCGACAAACGTTACTTCAATAGGCTATGCGGCTTCTGGCCAGTTTCCTTCTTCATCCCTCGCCCCTCGATCATATTATGTGTGAATGTCTGATTTATACCGCGTAGTTTCCACGCCACGCCTAATTTGGAGCCTAGGACCAATATCGAGCTTTTTCGCATCTCATCGTTTGCGTTCTGCTCGTAGGCGCCGCGTTAGATGGCCGCCAAGCGGCATCTATTCCTGCTGTGTGATTCCTATATGAATAGGGAATAGTAGTTCGGACTGGAAACTGCTGCGTGACGTCCAGCACAGAAATCTGATATTCTTCAACGCCTTGCGCTGTTGAATCGAACAGCTAGAGTGAAATTCCAAAGGACAACATGACGCTCGCCGAATCCAAAGTAGTAGCGCAGCAATGCCTCAGCCAAGTTTGGGCCTCGCTTCCGAAGCAGGCCTTGGCCGCGGTGACTATCTTGTTTGCGCTGCCGGTGTTTGGCGTGCTCACGGCTTTTGGTGTGGCCTCGGACACGCAACTCGACAAGATCGAACGTCACGAAATCACCCAATCGCTGGCTTTGCCAGCTTTTGATCGTGGCAGCGTAAATGCCGAGCAATATCGGGCAAGCGAGAGGGTGCAGCGTGGGGATACCGTAGCCACCCTTTTGCAGCGCTTAAACGTTGACGATCCCGCAGCATTTACTTTCCTTCGCACCTCCCCCTCGGCAAAAGCGATATTCCAACTGCGCCCCAATCGAACGTTGCAGGCAACGACCACAAACGAAGGCAAGCTGTTGTCACTGAACTATCTATACAGTAGCGAAGAGTTTTTACAGGTTCGCCTACATACTGACGGCGTGACTTTCAGCGCGGAAAAGAAAAGGGTCGTGCCCGATGCTCACGTAACGCGCAAATCCGGCGTGATCAAATCCTCGCTCTACGCCGCGACAGATGAGGCCGGCATTCCTGATGCGGTTGCCACACAGATAGCGCGGATCTTTTCGACCGATATCGATTTTCACGTCGACCTGAGAAAAGGCGACCAATTCTCTGTTGTCTATGAAGTACTCCACCAGGATGGCGAATCATTGGGTGCGGGACGCGTGTTGTCGGCAGAGTTCACTAACAACGGCAAGAAATTCGAAGCATTTCTCTTTACCGACTCAGATGGCCAAGATGGCTACTATGCTGCCGAAGGTCAGAACCGCGCCAAGTCGTTCCTGCGTTCGCCGCTGGCGTTTTCGCGAGTGTCGTCCGGCTTTGGTGGCCGTGTGCATCCGTTGTTGAAGAACTGGCGGCAGCATACCGGCGTAGATTTCGCTGCACCCCGCGGCACGCCAGTCTGGGCAACAGCCGACGGGATCGTGGAGTTTGCAGGTGTCAAAGGTGGATACGGTAACGTCGTAGAAGTCCGGCATTCCGGCGGTGTCACAACCTTATATGCACACCTTTCCGGATTTGCAGCGAATGCGCGCAAAGGGATGCGGGTGAGCCAAGGCCAGACCGTCGGCTTTGTTGGCGCGACAGGCTGGGCGACCGGGCCTCATTTGCATTACGAATTCAAGATTTCGGGCCAGCATCAGAACCCAATGCGGGTCGCTTTGCCGAAGGCGGAGCCACTTGCACAGAAATATATCGCCGCATTCAAGCAATCCGCGCAAGTGCAGGCTCAGCAGCTGGCGCTGCTACGGGACGTTCGGCCGAGCAAGTTTGAATAGCGAGTCATCGCTATACGTTGGTGTGATGTCGGGTACCAGCACCGACGGCATAGACGTTATCCTTGCCGATCTCAAGACGAAAACACCGCGCGTTATCTCGTTTCATAGCGAAAGTTTTCCGTCGCCGCTGCGGCGCGAATTGCTAGCGCTAAATACACCGGGCGAAAATGAAATTGAGCGCAGTCAGCTTGCAGCCAACGCATTGGCGCGGCGTTACGCGCGCGCAGTCAACACTGTCCTCGCCAACAGCAAAGTCCTGCCAGAGGCGGTCACCGCCATCGGCTGCCATGGTCAGACCGTGCGGCACCGCCCGGAACTTGGGTTTACTTTACAGTTGAATAACGCCGCTCTGATCGCCGAACTGACTGCTGTAACTGTTGTTGCCGATTTTCGTTCGCGCGACGTCGCCGCAGGGGGCCAGGGCGCGCCGTTGGTGCCCGCTTTTCACGATGGCGTGTTTCGCTCTGAGACTGAGACGCGGGTGGTCATCAATATCGGCGGCATTGCCAATGTGACGGTTTTGGAACCCGGCAAACCAGCGTGGGGCTTCGACTGCGGGCCGGGGGGATGCTTGATGGATGCGTGGGCCGAAATGCATATCGGCAAGTCCTTTGATGAGGACGGAGCCTGGGCTGCGCAAGGCCAGGTGCTGCCTCGCGTTCTTGCTCATTACCTGAACGACAGTTTTTTTCAGGCGGCACCGCCCAAAAGTACCGGCCGCGACCATTTCCATCTTGAGTGGCTGGAGCAGAAGCTAGCCGGCCGTGAAAATGCGGCCGATGTGCAAGCCACGCTGCTTGCGCTAACCGCTAATTCAATCTCCGACCACGTCAAGCGCTGCGCCCCCGGTTGCACAAGCGTGCTCATATGTGGCGGAGGAGCTTACAACACGACACTTATTTCGCAGATCGCCCTACAACTACCGCGCGCGCAGGTCGCCAGGACAGATTCCCTAGGTGTGCCTGTGCAGCAGGTTGAGGCGTTGGCGTTTGCCTGGTTCGCCAAGCAGGCTGTAGAGGGGCGCGCATTGGATTTACGCGCCACCACGGGCGCGAAGCGCGCCGCTGTGCTGGGTGCCATATATCCCAGGTAAGGTCATCATCAATTTCTTGTGGTCCCGCGCCACAGGTTTTGTCGGGTGTAAGAGAATCTTCAATCTACCCTCCTTCCGCCTTCTCCAGCGCCTGCCCAATGCCCCAAAGAATATCGTCCAACGTCTCCAGCCCAATCGACAACCGCACGATATCCGGCGGCACGCCTGCCTTGATCTGATCTTCTTCGCTCAACTGCCGATGCGTCGTCGATGCCGGATGAATCACTAGGGATTTCGCATCACCGATGTTGGCCAGATGCGAAATGAACTGCAGTGACTCGATGAATCGTACTCCCGCATCGAATCCGCCTTTGATGCCAAATGACAGCAGCGCGCCCGCGCCCTTGGGCATGTAGCGATTCACCAGCGCGTGATAGCGATTCGATTGGAGCCCGGGATAATTCACCCAGGCGACTGCCGGATGCAATTCCAGAAACGTCGCTACCGCCATCGCGTTACGGCAATGGCGCTCCATGCGCACTGGTAGCGTTTCAAGGCCCTGCATCAATTGCTAGGCGTTGAAAGGGGCCAGCGTCGGACCGAAGACGCGCATCACCTCCATGCGCGCTTTCATCGTGTAGGCGAAGTCGCCGAAGGTCTCAAAAAAGCGCACCCCGTGATAGCCGGCGGAAGGATCAGTCATCGACGGAAACTTGCCGTTTCCCCACGCAAATTTCCCACCCTCAATCACCACGCCTCCCATGGTCGTGCCGTGTCCGCCCATGAATTTGGTCGCTGAGTGCACCACGATGTCCGCGCCATGCTGCAAAGGCTGGCAGAGGTACGGCGACGCTGCGGTATTGTCGACGATGAACGGCACACCGGCTTCGCGGGCGATTTTTCCGATGGCGGCGATGTCGACCATATTGATCGCAGGGTTGCCCAGCGTTTCAGAAAATATCGCTTTGGTGTTGGGGCGAATGGCCGCGCGAAAATTCTCCGGCTCGTCCGGGTCAACAAGGGTTGCGTCGATGCCGAGCTTTTTGAAATTGACGTTGAACATCGTGTGCGTGCCGCCATAGAGTTTCGACGACGAGACAATATGGTCACCCGTCTCCACAATATTCAGCAACGCGACCATCGATGCGGCCTGTCCGCTCGCCGTCGCCACCGCGGCGCGACCGCCTTCGAGCGCGGCGCAACGCTCCTCGAACGCCGCGGTGGTAGGGTTCGACAGACGCGTATAAACATTGCCGAAGGTTTGCAGATTAAAAAGCGAAGCAGCGTGATCGGCGCTACCGAACACGAACGATGTAGTTTGATAAATCGGTAACGCGCGCGCGCCGGTGGCGACGTCGGGGATTTGGCCCGCATGCAGCGCCAGCGTTTCAAATCCGAATTGACGGTCTGCCATGGTTGACTCTCATCGAGGTGGTTTGCATGAGAGTGTAGCGAGAATTTGCAGCCTGCATTTGTTGGCAAAAGTCAATTATTGGCGTGGTGTTTCGAGCACAAATGCTCCAAGAGGCTCGTGGCTGCTGGAGTTTCATGAATTGATAGTCCTGTTAACGTGGCTGGCGGAGTCCACGTATTCGCATTCACATGCCTTGGGAAGAGGGCCAGGGTTGAGAGGGGGAAGTCCGATGCAGCTTGATATCCGCACCTCGATCGAGGGGTTTGCATCCACCAAACTCCTGATCTCTGCATAGTAGAGAATGTTCCTCACTACATCCGGCCATCTTTCAGCGACAGCCAGCCGCCGGTGCCGTGCCCCGCGTAATCCCGAAGGCGGCGAAGTAGATCGAGTCTTCGCGATGCTGATTCAACATCGCGTGATGCTTGCGATAGATGCCCCACTTTGGTCGCATATGATCCGCGCCGGTGCGCCACATCGCCAGGTTTCGTTGGTCGATAGCCAGAATCTCGGCGCCGGTCTCATGACGGAGATTGAGTTTGTAATGGCCCGCGCTGTTGGAAAACACGACCTCTTCACGCACGTCGATCCATGTTCCCTGTACTTGCGCCAACGGCACGGATCCAATCACCGTGGCGCGTTCGGCGTTTCGAAGCTGGTCACCGACGTGGCGAATTTCCATGACACCTTTGGCTAGTGGCGTGAATGTGATCAGCGGCGGATCGGCATAGTCGCCGCCATAGGCCTTGATTTGATGAATATGCGTGAAGCTTGGTGAGAAACGCATATTGGGATCAATGCGAAAGCGCCAAGTGTAAATATAAGTGTCGCCCTGCTGTGCCTGGAACGCCGCCTGCGGGCCGAGTTTTGCGGGAGCGATCTTGATCTCGGTGCGCGATCGGTCACTGCCCTGGGCCAACGTCTTGCCATCCAGATTTACATCGGTGGGCGCGATGGCCTGAATCACGAAATAGGGGCCGGCTGCGCCGACACGCTCTAACAAGTGCGGACGCACCGGCGAATAGGCGTTGTCGGAGGGCGCTTCGATGGCGCCTTTGCCGAACAGACTCTCGATACGGGTGTAAGTGTCTTTCGCACTTGCATCTGCGTTGAGGCAAAGTGTGTTGCCAAACACGCCGCTCTTGCCGGCGGCATTGTCGGCGCCGATGCTCAGTTTCATCCGGTGGTCAGGGGCGGTGTCTGCGCACCCGCACACGCTAGCCGCCATCAAGCAAAAGTACACGAGTGCGGTCTTCGGCCGCCTCAGGTATCGCTTCCGGTGGTGGACGCAGGTCAGAATGATGATTTTCAGAATGTCATGTCGAATCGAACGCCAACGTAACCGAAGGCGTCGTGGGCCGGCGCCCAGATCGTCGTGGTGACGGTGGCCGCCGGGATCGGAGGCCGAACGCTCCAAGTGCGCAGGCCGGTAAAGCCGGTATTGGCGTGTTGCTTTTCAGTTAACTTGCTTACGAAGAACAATAGCTTGTACTTGTCCTTTTTGTCACGTATGCCGAAGCCGAGGTTGCCAATACCGTAACCGATGCAGCTAGTCATTAATAGAATTTGACGCGGAATCCTATCGAAAAGCGGCGCTCGGACAACGCATAGCTATTCAGGGCAACGGCGCTAATCTGGCTGTATTCAATTGTTGCGGAATCTTTTGGTATCAGGTTTTGCGCCTGAAACTGGACAGCAAATGTCTTGGAGATATCGTAACCAAGTTGCACATCAAGCTGCGAGCGCTCGGCGATAAAATCCGGGCGGCCCTGGGTGAACGAAAACGCCGCCTTGTCTCGGTAGTTGTAGGCGATGCGGCCCGCGAATGGGCCTTTTTCGTATAGGCCGATGAGGTTGTAGCTGTGTTTGGACACGCCGACCAGCGGAAAGCCATTGCCACCCTTGGCGTCGGAGTAAGTGTAGTTGGCGATAACGCCAAGCCCATCAAACGGCGCGGGCAGGAAATCAAAGAACCGCTGAATGCCGATTTCAAGACCATTGACCTTGGCCGTACCGATATTTACTGGGCGGGAATATGGAATCTGGCCAAGTGACTCAAAGCCGGCAAATTGCTGGGATTCGGTATTGTCGGCAATGACATCACGCACATCTTTTTTAAACAGCGCCCCGGAAATCAGCGAACTGCGCCCCGTGTAGTACTCAAAAGAAACATCGTAATTGTTCGCGAGCGTGGGTGTTAACGTCGCATTGCCTCCCGTTGCCGTGCGATTGGACGTATTGACGAACAGCGATGGTGCCAACTCCGCAATTCCCGCTTGTTGCATCGTTTTTGAAGCGGCAAGACGCACCAGGAAGTCATTCGTCACGTTGAAGACAATATTCGCGCTCGGCAGGGTATTGGTGTAGCTGTTTTTGTCGGTGACTGGCGTGAAAACCGGTGCCGCTGTGGTCCCAGACTGCTGCAAAGTTTTGACCGAAAACTTGGTGTTGATGACCCTCACACCGGCGTTGGCCTTGAAGGGTTTGCCGAACAGTTCACCCTCAAAATCGGCCATCAGATAACCGGCTGTGGCTTTCTCGGTCAGGTCATAGTCACGAGCGCTATTGCGGTCAAGTGGGCCGCCGCCGGTTGCGCGTTGCAGGATGTAATCCCTATCGGCGACGGTGGTGAGGAATGGTCGTGGGAACGTCACGTTGATCTCTGATGCGAACCGGCCGGCCGTGGTTGTCGTGAAGTAGGGCAGGATTTCGGCTCTGGTGGGCGTGATTTGGCTGCGGAATGCTTCTGAGTTGGCCGCCAGTTCGCGATATCGCACGCCGGCCACGACATTCTTGACAACTCCACCGTCGTAGTCATAGCGAACATCGACCTTCGCGACCTTTTCCTCCATGCTCGCCACCAGAAGATTGGCGCGTACACCGTTCGTCGCGGGCGCGTAGTTTGCGGGATCAGTGACGTTGAAAGTGCCAAGATTGAGACTCGGGACAACGCCGGCTCGATAGTCGAAACTACCGGCCACAAAGGCGTTGTTGATTGGATTAGCCGTTATCTGGCGAATAACCTGATCCAGCGTTCCGCGGCTGAAACTAAGGTCCGTGGCCACGACAAAATTGCCCGGCCGCCATTTGCTGCTTAGAGCCGCAAGCTTGCTCACCGATGGTTCGGCGCGGAACAGACCCGCTTGTTGCAACGTGCCGGTCGAGTCACCGGCAACGATGAAGTTATCAACAAAAGTCGCGTTGGTGATTGCCCTGCCCGCGTAGCGCCAAACCAGAAAATCTTGCGCGCGTTCGGTTTTGAGTTTCGAGTAAATACCTTCCAGAAGAACTTCGAACTCATTTGATACTCTGTACTGCAGTTCGGCAGTTACCCCAACTCGGGATCGGTCGACCGTGAATTGCTCGTACTGCAGGCGGTCGCCGCTGATGTCGGCTGTTCCATCGCGATTCAAGTCGGCACCCGTGCCTGCTGCTGTGCCGGCTCCAATCTGGGTGCGGGTAAAAAAATTGTTTCTCTCAAACGCTTGGGTTGAAGAAACGCGCTTCGTGTAATCCACAGCGACCAAATAGCCGAGTTTGCCGTCCGCAGATTTGTCTGCGATCAGCGCCGATATTGCGGGCTGGTATTTTTCAACATTTTCCGAATATTCGCCCTGTCCACGAACTGACAACGTGAATGCCTTGAAATCCAGTGGGTTAGGCGTAACCAAATTCACAGAGCCACTGAGGCCGCCTTCAACTTGCGAGGCGAGCGGCGACTTACGAACTTCGAGCCGACCAAACAAACCGGACGGAACCGTATCGAGACCCGAATTGCGTCCGAGCTGCTCATTTTCGGGTGGTGAGAGCCGCGCGGAATAGCCGAGCAACGTTCTACCGTCTACCTCGACCCGCACAAGCGGAAGTCCGCGAATTGAAATTGACTGCCCTTCGCCAAATACACGCGTAATTTGCACACCTGTCACCCGCTGAAGCGCCTCTGCCACATTCGCATCGGGGAGTTTGCCAACGTCCTCTGCGGTGATGACATCCATGACCTGCGGAGCATCGCGCTTTACCTCTGCCGCTCGCTCCAATGCACTGCGGATGCCCGTGACAACAATTGCATCGACTGCTTGTTCTTGCGATGGCGGTTTCGCCGGTTGCGTATTTGATGGCGGCGGGACGGCGGCGGCAGCTGCCTGTTGCGCAAATGATGTCTGCGCCAGCCCCATCAGCGCAATGGCGACGGCGGAAGCGACGGGTTTCAGCTTGAAGCTGACGAAACCGGTTGCGGCTCTTTGCATGTCTTTCTCCTCGTTTACGTGAATAATTTTTTTTATTGATTGGAACTTCTGGCGCGTTCCCTGCGGATCACAGCGCATCTGAAAAGTAATGTTGACTACCGGGGTTTAGTGATAGCGCAGCGTCCAGCGAACGGTGACGGGTTTGTCCAGCAAGAAGGGGCCGCGCGCGCAACGCACGCGGGTATTCATGGCAGCGGTGGTTGAGCGAAAGTCGGGATCGTCGGCTAGCGCTTCCGCCATGCATGCGCCGATGCCTTCGGCCTCAAAGGAAGTGACCGCGCCTTGCTTGAACTCAATACGGCCACTGTCTGCAGTCCCTTGGCGCGTCCCTTCGCGCGAAAAGGAGGCGAATTCCAAGCTGGCTTCGGTGATCTCGACCGGCATGTTCGGTGTGAACGTATCGGTGCGGGTGATGAGCCCAGGCTCCAGCGTGTAACGCGTCGCCACCGTGAGTCGGGTATCTTTTACCGGTGCGCCAGCACCAAGCCGCGTTAGCTCATCCTGTCGATAGTCGACGCGATATTGTGATGCCGATTTCTCTTCGCGGATGTTTTTCAGAAAGGCCGTGGGCAAGAGTTCGGTGCCATCGGCCAGTTTGAATTTTGGCAGCAGCTGCGCGTGCTTTGCGCCACTATCGGCTACGCCTGCGATGATGTCGCTCGCAAAGGGCAGCGGATAATATGGACTGTTGGCGTGCTGGCTAGCGCCGCCATTCACCATCAGCAGGCTGAATACATGCTGACGATCACGAAAGATGGCGAGTGCGCGATCGTATTCACCCTTGGCGAACCAGACCATATTGAACGTCGGCTGGGCGCGTTCGAGCCAGGCGGCCAAGTCACTTTTCGGCGGTTTATCGTCGAAACCTGCGCGGCCCCAGACTTCAGAAGCCGAGACTAATTGATGGAGCAGCGAAAAATTTTCGCCCAGGATGCGGTGTTTGCCGCGATACGCGTCGGTGCGCCGGCCCTTGCCCCACATGTCGACCGAGCGCATCTTGGGGTCAACCCAGAAGCGCGCATAGCGCTCCACGATGCGCGCGGTGTAGGCATAAGCGTATTGTTTTTCCTCCGGCGTCAGCACGCCGAGGTGGGCCGCCACGGTAAGAATTTCCATGATCGACGTGTCGCCATAGGGGCCAATACTACGGCCGAAGGTGAAACCCTCACCGTTGGCCGTGCCGAGGTTAAAGGCGACGTCCGCGGACTTGCGCAGTAATGCTTTAAGCTCCGGCGACACCGTTAGCCCGGTCTCGACGTAGCGCTGGCAGACTTCAGCGATCAACAGGATGCTGTAACGATCAAAGCGACCTTCGCCGTCGGTCTCGTCCGAAAAACCGAACTTGCCGGAATATTTTTCGTAGTGTGCGAGCATGCGCGCCAGCAACGCCTTGCTGCCGCTATCGTCTTCCCAGCCCAGCAGGAAGCGTAAACGCGCGACGCTGAATGCCACACCATAGTAATTGGTAGGTAGGTTGACCAGCTTGTAATCAGGCGTCGTCACGAAGCGGCGCCAATCCAGCTTTTGCTTGAGCACCGCAAGCGTGGCGGCATCGATGGCCTCATCGAGCAACCCCGCGCGCTTCAATTTGTTGAGCGCCAGCAAGTAGTAGTAGACCCCCCAGGTTTCGTTATCCATGCCGACAGTCATGTCGGCGATGTCGCGGTAGCCCTTGAGAAAGCGTGCGAATCGCGGATCGTCACGCGGCGTGCTGAGCAGCAGATGGCTCAGGCCGACGGCAATCTTGCCGGGGAGAAACTTGTCTTTGCCGTTGAATGCGGCGACGCCGTCGATTTGCGTGCGTTCTTTCTCGGTGACGAGCTTTTCGAAGAAGTACTCGAACTGCGGGAAAAGCTCGCGCTTGACGAACTGATTAACCGACGTCTGCATTTGCGCCGCCTCAATGGGCACCTGTGCAAGCGCATCGCCGACTCGCAGCAGCGTGACAATGGTCAAACAGGTAGTCAGGGTGCGGGAGAAGCGCATGGTCCTCAGCGAAAGAATATCGATCCAGCAAAATGATACCAGATATCAGACAACTGTTGTCAATGACTTTGTCGTAAATCGCAAAACGCGCCGGTAGATCACCTGTTACTGCGCTGGCTGATGCTTACGCAGTCGCTCCTTACTGTTGGCCAAGTGGGTGCGCATCGCCGCGCGGGCGGCGTCTGCATCCTGATTGCGGATCGCGACATAAATGCTTTCGTGCTCGCCATGCACACGTTGCAGATATTGTTGCCGGTCCTCGCCAGCGGTTCGCGGCGTGTTCACTCTGGTGCGCGGAATGATCATGGTGCCCAGGTAATTCATCAGGTCGGCGAAATGGCGGTTACCGGTGGCGCGGGCCACCTCCATATGAAATTGGAAATCGGCCGGCACGCCATCGGCGTTTTGACCGATTGCCTCCTGGAAGCTCGCGAGCGCTGCAGCCATGGCCGCCAGATTGGCTTCGGTGCGGCGCTGGGCGGCCAGACCAGCAGCTTCGGCTTCCAGACTGATGCGCAGCTCCAGCACAGAAATTACATCCGCGATGGTCGAGACATCCTCGTCGGCAATGCGGAAGTTCTCAGCTGACTGCGGCGCCAACGCAAAGGTGCCAATGCCGTGCCGCGTTTCCACCAGACGCGAGGCTTGCAGCTTTGAAACCGCCTCGCGGACGACAGTTCGGCTCACGTCAAAGCGCGTCATGATTTCGGCCTCAGTGGGCAACTTGTCGCCGGTGGCGATGCGGCATTCGCGAATGTCGCTGGCCAAACTATCGACGATTGCCTGAACGAGCCCACGCACGCGGCGTGGCGGAACGGTGACTTGATCGGTCTTTACGTGCATAAAATTTTTCTTGACATGCCTTTGGCCCATTCATACAATTAAGTTATCAGACAACATACGACTGACATGATGCAGATAGACAACTTTAAAGCGACCGGGGTGAAAAGTCCAGCGCCAGCGTAATCTTGGCCTCGATGCGAGCGACATGCATTGCGGAGCCGTTGATGAGCCTGCGGGAGCTATTCCTGATGAAATGACGATGATCGTTCAATAATTTTTAAAAAGAACACAATCCCATGCACCCACAAGAACTCAAAACCATCCTGAGCAGCGGTCTCATGTCTTTTCCTGTGACCGACTTTCATGCCAACGGCGATTTCAACGCAACCGGTTATGCAAGCCGCCTCGACTGGCTGGCGCCTTACGGCGCAACGGTGTTATTCGCCGCCGGTGGCACCGGCGAATTCTTTTCGCTGACAGGCGACGAATATCCGGCCATCATCAAGACCGCGACCGACACCTGTCGCGGCAAGGTACCGATCATCGCTGGTGCTGGCGGGCCGACACGCTACGCCATCGCCTGCGCACAGGTGGCCGAAAAGATGGGCGCACAGGGCATCCTGTTGTTGCCGCACTACCTGACCGAAGCCGGCCAGGAAGGTCTGATCGCGCACGTCGAAGCAGTGTGCAAAAGTGTTTCCATTGGCGTAATCGTCTACAACCGGAATGTGTGCAAATTGTCCGCTGAGTCGCTAGCGATCCTGGCGGACCGCTGCCCCAATTTGGTGGGATTCAAGGATGGCGTCGGTGAGATTGAAGCAATGGTATCGATCTATCAGCGCATGGGTGATCGGTTCGCTTACCTGGGTGGACTGCCCACAGCCGAGGTTTACGCCAGCGCCTACAAAGCGCTGGGTACGCCGGTGTATTCATCGGCCGTCTTCAATTTCATTCCTGCCACCGCCATTGCCTTCTACCATGCAGTACGCGACGACGATCAGCCGACACAACATCGCCTGCTGCACGATTTCTTCATGCCCTATCTCGCGATTCGCAATCGCATGCCCGGTTACGCGGTTAGCATCATCAAGGCCGGTGCGCGCATTGTCGGCCACGATGCTGGCCCGGTGCGTACACCGCTCACCGATTTGAATCGTGTCGAATGCGAGCAACTGGCGGCGCTGATCGCCTCCTTGGGTCCGCAATAACGACTGCGGTACGACAAAATCGAAGGTGGCGCGGACTTCCGACAGTAAATGCCTGAAGCACTCCGCCAATGCTTGCCTTTCAAGATGCGGCGTCAACCTCCAATCTTGCACGCATGGGCCGCGTCCGGCCCACGCACATCCAGAACATGGCTTCAAAAGGAAGTCCGGCCAAAATCGCCACCCCGCTGAGCATGCCGAGGCCGATCGCATAGAAACCGACCGCAAGTACCGCACACAACAGCATGATGGCGTGATGCTGTTCCATGCTATTTCTGGGCTTGTCCCAGCTTGGCCTTGTCCAACACCGTCATGGCGGAAGCCACAAAGCTACCTGCGTCGGCCAAATTCGACGGAATGATGAGCGTGTTGCCGACTTTCGCAATATGCCCGAACTGCTCAATATATTTTTCTGCGACCTTCAGGTTGGCCGCTTGCATGCCACCAGGCGCATCCAGAGCTGCTGCAACCTGACGCACCGCACTCGCTGTTGCTTCGGCCACTGCAATGAGCGCGGCAGCTTCGCCTTGCGCCTTGTTGATTGCCGCCTGCTTTTCACCTTCGGAGGCGAGGATGGCGCCCTGGCGCTGGCCGTCTGAAAGGTTGATCTGCTCCTGACGCAAACCTTCGGACTTGGCGATCACGGCGCGCTTTTCGCGTTCAGCGGTGATTTGCGCCTGCATTGCCCGCAGGATTGATTCTGGCGGCGTGAGACTCTTCAATTCGTAGCGCAATACCTTGATACCCCAGGTACGGCCGGCTTCGTCGAGCACCGAAACAATCTGGCGATTGATTTCGTCGCGGCTCTCGAATGTCTTGTCCAACTCCATCTTGCCGATTTCTGAACGCAGCGCCGTCTGTGCGAGCTGCGAGATGGCGAGCTCGTAATCGGACGAGCCGTAACTGGCGAGCTTGGCGTCCATCACCTGGAAGTAGATGATGCCGTCGACCGCGAGCTGAGTATTGTCTTTGGTGATGCAAACCTGCTCGGCGATATCCAACGGCACTTCTTTGAGCGAATGTCGGTATGCCACGCGGTCGATGAACGGTGTGATCCAGTTGAAGCCCGGCTGCAGCACAGTGTGGAATTTACCCAGCCGTTCGACCACCCAGGCGCTTTGCTGCGGCACGATTTTCATGCCTTCGATGAGCAGTGCTACGATGAATGCGCCGATGAATACGCCGATGGCAACACTTGGATTTTGTGTCATGAAGCCGGCTGCGCCGCCGATGACGACAGCGATAATTAATTTGACGAACATGGAAATCTCCTTGCGAGGTTGTTCAATAACTGTTGCGAGTACAGCGGGAAAAGTTGAAACCATTGAAATCTTGTCGGTGCGGGCGTAGCCGGCCGCATCGTTCTTGTTTTTGAGCATTGAGGGTGCCCCCTGCTTGGCGGCAATATTGGCGAGCACCTTTGCCTTCAAGCTAGCCGCAAGTTTTGCGGCCGATGATTGCACGGCATCGGACGATTGTGTGCTTGCCGCTGTTTCTGAAGACGGCGCGGACGACGCATTTTTTGCTTTAGCCAATTCATCCTTGATCGCCTTCACGATCTCATCAAACCATTTGAACTTTTTACTGCTCAAGCCTGCAGCCACGCCGAATGCCACCAGCGCGATCCATTTGGAATGGGTGACCGACCACGCAATCAGCGCAGCGACCGCCCCGTTGATGAGTCTGGCAGGCATCAGGCAGCTGGCCGACTGCTACCCACGACCCAGCATTGCCCGTCCTGCGCGAGAATATGCAAAGTACTGCCAACACCAGCGGCATTCGCAGCAATATCGCCCGGCTTTACGCGGGCATCCCATTCCGAACCACGGTATTTGACGCGCAGCATGCCTTCAGGCTGATTGACCCAGTTGGCAACGATCACCGATTGGCCCACGTCGATGGCGTTGGCCTGATCGCCATCCGTCCGATGGGCCGCATGCCAGTGTTGCACCCACCAGGTGCCGATGCCAGCAACGATACCGGCCACCGCGACCTGCACGATGAACGGCGCGCCCAGCCATGCGGCCAGCGCGCCGGCCAGCGCGCCGACACCGAGCACCAACAGATAAAAGGTTCCGGTCATCAATTCGACGATAACCAGGGTGAAACCGATAATTGTCCAGATCAGGTAGTCCTGCATGATTTCCTCCAAACGCTCCTGAATGCTTCGTCTTAGAATTTTCCAATGATGCTTGGATGCCAGTATTGGTGCGGCACCAAGCCCAGTCAAGCCGGAAGCCGTGCTTACAGCTCCCCTTGCGACGAATGGCGACCGGGCAGGACCAATGGCGACTCAGCTCGAAACGTAAGCCGGTTAACGGCCGCTTTCATCCGGGGCATCTGGGCGCGATCAGACTTTGGGCCGTTTCGCAGAGATCACTTTGGTGTTTACGCCGGCGAATTTCAGTCCGCCAAACAAGCGTCCGTGCTCGATTTTTACACAGCGATCCATCACCACAT
>JANMZU010000767.1:0-4881 GCA_031383585.1 Betaproteobacteria bacterium | reverse complement strand
GCGGTCGGCAGCGTCACCATCTCATTTACCGACACCTCGGCGGCGCAGCTGCGATTCACGATCAACGGCGTCTCAGGGCAAAAATCGATGCAGCGCCAGGTCTTCGGTCACGGTGTTGCGCCGTTGGATGTTGGCGACATGTGGTGGGGTGGCACATCGCAGGACGGATGGGGTATCAGCATTACCCAACAGTCAGGGATTCTCTTCGGCGCTTGGTTCACGTACGGACCGGATGGTCTCGTCACTTGGTACGTAATGCCAAAAGGTACCTGGAATGGCACGACTTACTCCGGCCCTTTCTACCGGACCACCGGTTCACCCTGGCTCGGTGCTGCGTATAACGCCAATAAGTTTGCTGTCAGCGAGGCCGGTAGCATGAGCATCAGCTTTAGCGGTAGCGGCAATGCGGTAATGACCTATGCCTTCACTAGCGGATCGTTCGCGGGAACGACGCAAAGCCGGCCAATTGTGCGCCAGGCGTTTTGAGTTCAGGAAAATCAGGGAGGGGCGTTCGAAAAATTGTTCGCCGGTGATGCCCATCTCACGTTGGAATGAACGGTCTGCTTGGAGTAATAAGCAATTGGTTGGGTGCGATTCAAGCTGATGTGGAGATATCCAATGTGTTTGCTTCCCGCTTTGGAAAAGGAGGACTAAGGGGGAGAGCGAAGCGAGGGGGCGTGCGCTCGTGGAGCCCGTCGCTTTGCCAATTCTAGGTACCGTAAATTCCTTCCAGCCTCCCTTTACAAAGGTAGGAGCCAAATACCACGACACGTTGAATCGCAGCTTGCAGTTGGCGCGATGTCGGTGCCGATCTAGACCGCAATGGCGCGAACCAAAACGCTGGCATTTAGTGAGATTAAGCTTTGCCCTGCTGCTTCGCCAATGCCAGTCCCTGCAATACTTCAACTGCAAGCGGGCAGCCGCGACGTGTAATGCGGTCGAAGAGCACGGATGCCGGTTCTTTTCGCCGATGCATTCGGCGAGCAGGAGCACTTGCGGTGGTCGCGAACGAAAAATGCCGCTTATAGCCACACCCTGAATTTCAACATACAAGCGTAGCCTACATCCCATAAGTGTTCAGCGCCGTTCAACGCGCGGGCTGCGATTAAACGTAATGCGGATTTTTAGCTACTCCCTTTGTATAGGGAGGCTGGGAGGGATTTGTGGCGTCATAAAATATGCTCGCACAAAAGTATGCGACGGCCCTTAACCCCCCCCCGATCCGCCTTTACAAATGGGCAAACAAAAACAATTCACGTTTCCATATCAGTTTGAATCGCACCGCAGAGCGCGTTGCGATTAAACGTGATGCGGTGATTTCGCGTCCGCGGACTTAATTCACAAGAGTTAACAAATTGCTGACCAAAACGTGCCGTACGTCACTTTAATCTACCGCTGATCGGACTATATTGACGGTTACGGGGCTGCTATTTAGCTTGCGAGGTATCGCTAAATACCCTAGCGAACCGGCAAATAATCTTTTCTCTCAGAAAACAAGGAGTTTTATATGAAGAAGCTTTTGATGTGTGGTGCGGTGGCGGCGATGTTTGGTGCGATGATTCCAGCCGCACAAGCGGCGGCGACAAGCAACAATTTTAACGTGTCGGTGACCCTGACCTCTATGTGCGAAGTAACTAACAATAGCACTCAGACGCTAAGCTTTGGTACGTACCAAGCGTTTCAGACCCTGCCACAGGCTTCGGCCGCGCCAGTTAGTCTAGCCTTCAGGTGCACTCGCGGCTTTGCGCCTACATCCACCGCGTTCGACACCACACTTGGCAACGCAGCCGGCGTCGGCGTGCTGGTCGGACTACAGTACGCACTGACCACTGCTGCCGCTGTTACTGTTGGAGGTACTGCTGCGAGCACGGCCACGATCGGAACTGGCGACGCGGTCACTTATTCAGTGTCGGGCTCCATGCCTGCGGATCAAGCGGGAGCGTGCGCAGGCTCTTCTTGCGGACCAACTTCGCATATTCGTACGCTCATTGTTACGTTCTGAGCGTGCAGAGCCGAACAGCGCAGTTGAAAAGCGTATGTCATTCAAGTTACGCGTTTCTTAAGTGAACCGGCTAATTCTTCCATTGTTTATATATGGGCGGTTGGCCGCTAGCGCATGTGCGCTAGCGGTTGCATTTGGGATGTGGTCATTTCCCAGCCAAGCACGACAAAGCAGCGCATCATTTGTCGTTGTAGTCGAACTGCAAACGACGACTCAACGGCCGCTGTGTCGCAGCGCTAACGTACCTAGCTCATTCGGCGCAAGTTCCATCGTGGTATGCTCCAGTGCTGCTGTAGAGCGTGCGTTTACTAGTGCACCTAGTTCTTTATGGCTGTCCACTCGAGGCGACGTGTATCGGAGTAGTTTTCTTTCGCAGCCAGGAGGCAGTCTTTTAACCGACTTAGGCGGTTTCGGCGATACAGGCGTGGCGACTTCCTGGCGAATGGTTCAAATTGCGGATTGGGATTATCTTGAAATGTTGATGAGTTGGTGATGCGTCTTTTACCAAAAACCTACACATGGACACCACCAATTTCACTTGGTGCCGCGTTGTTGATCGTCGTGTCCCTCGGCCAACCCGCCTGGGCAGGCGTGTTTTCGGTTTCGCCCGTCCGTATTTATATGGCACCTAAGGATCGCGCAGTCGCGGTAACCATTATCAACGATGGCGATCAAGAGCTTGTAATGCAGGCTGATTTGTTTCTGTGGAGGCAGAAGCCCGGCGGGGAGGAAGATCTGACGCTCACGGAAGATATGTTTCTATCGCCGCCAATTATTAAGTTGGCGCCGAAATCACGCCAAGTAGTGCGTTTAGCCCGCCTGAGTAATGCAGTGCCTATTGAGCAGTTAACTTATCGCATGATTGTGCGAGAGGTTCCGGAAGCTAGGCCGCCATCGCTCGACGCGCAAGTGCAAATCGCCCTCGCATTCTCAATGCCGGTCTTTATTTCGCCACCGGGTGCCAAAGGCAAGTTGGACTGTAAAGTAGAGAGAGCGTCGGCAGACACGGTAAAGGCAGTCTGCGAGAATTCTGGTTCGGGTTACTCGCATCCGACAGCGCTTCTGCTCACGAACAATGTCGGGGATAAACTGGTCAGCCGGGACTCTGGCGGCTATTTGCTTCCCGGCATCAAGCGCAGTTTCGACATGAAGCGGGTGGAAGGAAAAATAGTCGGCGGCAGAGCAAAGCTGGCTGCCACGTTTGATGACGGCACAACGCAGATATACGATGTGACCGTCACCGATTAGGTGCCGATGTGGGTAGCCTAATCCACCGGCGGCTAGTCCTGACCGCGCTCTGTTTTTGGGCTTGCTCTATCCAGTCGCAAACATCATCACTTGCCGACGCGACCGAGAGTCTAATGAAACAGCAATGGTCGACTGACCCACTGATTCCGTGGCGGATAGTTCGCCCCGCCAGCGTCGTCACGGCGCCTGATCCCGTCCAACCTGCGCAGTCTGCAAAAAATGTCGATCACGCAGCGAAGTCCCAGCTTAGTACGGCGACTTCCGGAATATTGGCGGGTACTAAAGCAAAGCCTCTCCCGACTTTGCTCGGGACAAACCCTGCCCCACCTCCCTCGACCACGCCGCGCATCTCGCCGATGGACGTTTTCGTCAACGGTGCGAAAGGCGGCACCTGGATCTTTATTGAACTCGCAGGCGAGCTTTATGCGCCGCGTGACGCCTTCGAGGAGTGGCGCGTGCAGCTGGCACCCAACACGCCAGCGACGGACTTCAAAAGCCAACCCTATTTCCCCCTGTCCGCTGTGCCAGGCTACAAGGCAAAGGTGGATTTTCCCAATCAGTCGGTCGAGCTGTCGTTCTCGCCGGAAGCCTTTTCGGCACTGCGACTTTCGAATGAGGCGATCAAACGCCCAGTCGTGAGCGAGGTGCTACCCAGCGTATTTCTTAACTACGACATCAACTACGCCGGTTCAGCATTTCGCAAAACCAGCTCCACCAACGAGTTGGGTTTTCTTGCGGAAGTTGGTTTATCCAATGCCTGGGGAGTGTTGACGACAAGTCATGTAGCCAGCAATCTGATCGGCAGCCGCGTCCTGGGTGACATGCGTCGCTGGCGTCGACTGGAAACCACGTTTATCAGCGACTTTCCCGAGGCCAATCTCACGCTTAGGCTGGGGGATACATCGACGCGCGCTGGCATGTGGGGGCGTAACGCGTACTTTGGTGGCATCCAGTTCGGCAGTAATTTTTCGCTCACGCCCAACTTTGTCCGGCAGCCACTGCCTGTTTTAACAGGCACGTCCAGTTCGCCTTCAACGGTTGAGCTCTATGTGAATGATGTCTTGCGCCAAGTTTCTTCGGTGCCTACGGGACGATTTACGCTCGACAATTTTCCGGTGAAGAGCGGCAGCGGCGAAACTCGCCTGGTGGTGCGTGACATTCTGGGGCGCGAAACCGTCATCGTTCAATCGTTTTTGACGAGTGCGCAATTGCTGGCGCCGGGGCTCAATGACTGGAGCGTCGAAACGGGCAAACTACGCCGCAGCTTAGGCAGCGCCAATAACGATTACGCCACCTCCTTCGCCAGCGGTACTTGGCGTCGAGGAATGAATGAGAGTCTGACATTGGAAGGCCGCGCTGAAGTGGCCTCGCGCCAGCGCGCCGCAGGGCTCGGGTTAACACTGGCCCTGCCGGCAAAAATCCTGGGGAGGGCGGCGGTAGCGGCAAGTCATGAAGATAGCCTGGGAATGGGTAGCCATTGGCTGGTAGGTTTGGAGCGGCAGGGTCTGCGCAGTAGCTTTTCATTCGAGATTCGCGGGGCAACGCGCTTGTTCCGACTGCTTGGTCAGGAAGTCGGAACGACGCCGACCAAGTTTCAAATTGCCGGTAACTGGACGACATCATTTGGTAAC
>JANMZU010000714.1:0-4396 GCA_031383585.1 Betaproteobacteria bacterium | reverse complement strand
ACGAAGCGGCCACGCTGGTGATTGCGATTGCGAACAGCTTGCCAATTTTTTGAATCGTCATGTTTTACTCCCTGTTTTGGATCGCTTCGAGACTTTAACCACAGTGAAGCCTTGGTTGACATGCGTTGTCGCGCTGCAAATGGATGAAAAAATTAGCAGCACAGATATTAGCGCCTGTAATAGAGAACCATCGACATTTGAAGCAGGATTCGAATCTGAACCATTTTTACCGGTGGGTTAAGTAAGTAAACCGCATCGTCCATGCCAGCAGATTGTCGCGACATTGATCGCCTGCACGTATTGCTGTCGCAGTTGCAGCAGTTGATTTAGGCCGCCTGCTATCCCGTCAACAGGAATCTTCAGCTTGTCTTTGAACGCCCAAACGATCTCTAAGCATCAGACATGGCTGCCCTATGCCGTGCTCGGAACCGCAGTGCTCATCGTTTCGGCAGCCGCAATCATGATCCGCGTGGCGCAAGCCGAGGGGGTGCCGTCGATTACCATCGCCGCATGGCGGTTGGCAATCGCCGCCGCGCTGCTCTGGCCGGTCGCATGGGCAAGAAATCGGTCAGAAATCATCGCATTTAGACGGCAGGACTGGCTGTTCGGCATCACCGCCGGGCTATTTCTGGCCATGCACTTTGCGGCATGGATTTCATCGCTCGCTTACACCTCGGTGGCGAGCAGTCTTGCGCTCGTCAGCACCAATCCGATATGGATCGCACTGGTTTCGTGGATTTTCTTGCGAGAAAAACTGAGCTTCTGGTTATGTGTCGGTATCGCCGCAGCCATAGGTGGCAGCGGGCTCATCTTTTTGTCAGATGCACGGCTCGGCGCCGGTGGCGCCAGTGTCAATCCGATGCTGGGCAATCTTTTGGCCCTGCTGGGTTCACTCACGGTTTGCGGCTATCTGCTCATCGGGCGCCGTTTGCGGAAGACCATTTCGTTGATTCCTTATATCTGGCTGGTGTACTCCAGTGCAGCCATTGCGCTGTTGGCTAGCGCGCTCGTCGCCGGCCATCCGCTTACAGGGTTTTCCGCCGTCGCGTGGCTGTGCCTGGTCGGGCTCGCGATCGGGCCGCAGTTGCTCGGCCATAGTGCTTTTAACTGGGCGCTCAAGCACGTCTCAGCCACCTTCATCGCCATCGTCATTCTCGGCGAGCCGATCGGTTCGGCATTGCTGGCTTGGCTGATATTTGGCGAACGCTTTGAACCCCTGCAACTCGCTGGTTTCGCCATGTTGCTGGCTGGTATTTTTCTGGCATCCCGGGGTGAACAAGGCGCTTGAATCTTATGTGCCGCGCCATCAGTGTGCAGAGCTGGGCACGGCCGGTCGCTTATAATTCCGCGTCCCGCAATCATCCACCGCCCCAAGCTTAAATACCCTTGAACAAAATCGACGTCATCATCCCGGTTTATCGCGGCGTGGCCCAGACGCGCGCCTGCATTGAGAGCGTGCTGGCTGCGAAATGTGCGCGCCAACACGAGGTCGTCGTGATCAACGATGCCAGTCCGGAGGACGGGATTCGCGGCTACCTGTCGGCACTGGCCGAGATCGGTCGAATTACGCTGGTGACGAACGAGGTCAACTTAGGCTTTGTCGCGACCTGCAACCGGGCAATGCAGTTGCACGCAGATCGCGACATCGTACTGCTCAATAGCGATACCGTTGTCGCCGATGCCTGGCTGGATCGATTGTCCGCGTGTGCAGCCGCAACACCTCTGGCCGCCAGTGTGACGCCGTTTTCAAACAACGCAACGCTCTGCAGCTATCCGCGCGTTGCCGTCTCGAATGAACTGCCAACAGATCTGTCAGTCGCCGTTCTCGACAACATTTTCAGACGAGTCAATGTTGGCGGCTTCATCGAAATTCCAACGGCTGTCGGCTTTTGCATGTACATAAAGCGGGCGGCAATCCATGCCGTTGGCATGTTCGACGAGGCAGCGTTCGGGCGCGGCTACGGTGAGGAAAACGACTGGTGCATGCGCGCCAGCGAATGCGGTTTCTCACACCTGCTTTGCGGTGATCTGTTCGTTTATCACCAGGGCGAGGTATCGTTTGCGGGGGACGCAGCGGCGGGCAAAGCAAATGCGCATGCGGTGTTCGACGGCCGCTACCCCGAATACACCGGGCTCATTTCAAAACACCTTACAGACGACCCGGCGCGCAACATGCGACGGCGGGTCGACGTCGCACGATTGGCAGAATCGGCGCGACCACGGGTGTTGTTTATCACCCATAGCTGGGGCGGCGGAACAGAAAAGCATGTGAACGACCTTGCGTCATTGGTCGCTGACGACCTGGAGATACTGGTGCTACGGCCGTACGAAGAAAAGCACATGCAGATCGGGTGGTTACGCGAAGGAGAAGAGTTCGAAGCGTTCTTCACCGATCGAAAAAAACCCCAGCCGTTGCTGAATTTACTTCGTGCAGTCGGCGTTTCACGTGTGCACCTGCATCATGTTCACGGTCTTCCGGCCTACGTTCTCGATATTCACACTGCGCTCGGCGTGCCGCTGGACATTACGCTGCATGACTACTTTCCGCTGACGCAGCGATACCACCTCGGGCCGGGTGGTGTAATCGAGACCGATGCCGGCACTCCCGGCAACGATTGGGAGTTGACACCGCAGCAGTGGCAACAACGAATGGCGAATTTCCTGCGGTCCGCCGTCCGCGTTATAGCTCCATCACACGATCTTGCCAACCGATTGCGCGAGTCAGTACCGGACGTGGCAATCAGCGTGTTGGGGCATCCCGAAATATTGCAAAACCCGTCCAAAGCAATGTTCAAAGTGCTGGTGCTGGGTGGATTAACTGCAGAAAAGGGGCTAAAGGTCGTCGAGGCCTGCGCTCGTGATGCACAGGAACGAAGCCTGCCGTTGTTTTTCAAACTAATTGGGCACACCGCTGAACGTGTCTTCACCTATCCCGACCTCCCACTTTCTGTAGCCGGCACCTATCGCGAGAGTGACCTGGACCACCTGATTTCATTGGAGCGCGGCGATGCGTTTCTATTCCCCTCACAAATTCCGGAAAGCTTTTCCTACACGTTGACGGCAGCCATTCACGCCAAACTACCGATCGTGGCTTCGAGACTCGGCGCATACACCGAGCGCCTGGACGGGATTTCTGACGCCCGCCTCGTTCCCTGGAATTCCGCGCCACAGCTCTGGAACGATACTTTGCTTGAGGCAATACATGCGCAGCGCGCTGGTTCGCGATCCTCAAATGACGCGGCAACCGGGGATGCATCGGGGCTCAGCTACGCAAAATGGTATCTGGGGGCGATTTCGTCATTGGGGACGGTGTCCACGACTGCAACGGAGTTGCCGGTCGGAATTTGGTACCCGCCGGAAATCCTGCTGCCACGAAAAGAGTACTCGCTGCAGCAGTTGTTCGACGTAGGGGTCTATTGTGGACATGCGCCGTCACTGAACGAACTGCGGCGCCGCACCGGCATCGTCAGCGCACAAATTGCAGATAGCCAATACTGGCGCGCAGACGCTGAGGGCCGACTCGCCGCAACAGAAGCGCTACTCGCCACAACAAAGTCGCAACTTGCCGCAGCGGAGGACGAGATCGTCGCACGTGACAAACAAATTAAAAAGCTTCAGCACGATGTCGATGAGCAGCACGTACTTTTTGCTGAAATGCAGCAGCGGCTGGAACGCGAACGCGATGCGGCGCGAACGGCCTTCAGTAAAATAAGTTCCAGCACATCCTGGCGGGCTACGGGTCCTTTGCGAGCTGCAATCAGTTGGGCGCGGGATCAGAGCGCCCGCTTTACTGAGCTCGGCGGTGCGGTACGCCGCTTGCCGCGAGACTTTGTGATGGCACGGCAGACCCTTAAGGTGGAAGGGTTCGGTGCGTTGGCTTCGCGCGTCAAGACCAGATTCACACGGTCGAAAATGCCGCCGCAAGCAAAAACGACTATTCAAATCGTCGAAGACACCGTTGAGCCGCTCACGATTAAATCGTCGGCGGCCCCCAGGTACTCGCTTGTTATCCCCGTTTACGGCCAGCATTTGCTGACATATACATGCCTGAAGAGCATCGCTGAAACTTGTGAGAGCCTGGACATCGAAGTGCTCGTCATCGATGACTGCTCATTGCAGCCGGCCGCAGAAGCGCTGAAAGCCGTTACTGGTATCCACGTGATCCGCAATACTTCCAACATGGGGTTCCTGGCAAGTTGTAACCACGGTGGCGGTCTGGCCAAGGGCGAGTTTGTGGTTATTCTGAATAACGACTTGATCCTCACCGGTGACTGGCTGCAAGAGATGGCATCGGTATACGACCAATTTCCCGACACCGGTCTGGTCGGTGCAAAACTCATTTACCCGGACGGCAGATTGCAGGAAGCGGGCGGCATCGTCTGGCGAGATGGCTCGG
>JANMZU010000644.1:0-3268 GCA_031383585.1 Betaproteobacteria bacterium | reverse complement strand
AAGGTGATGCCCAGTTGATTGGGTATCAGCTTGGCGATCGAGTCGACATAGTTATAGCCCATGCCCAGCACCCGGCCCACGTCGCGGATCACCGCCTTGGCGGCCATTGTGCCGAAGGTGGCGATCTGCGACACCGAACCTTCGCCGTATTTTTTCTTCACGTAGTCGATGACGCGGTCGCGACCTTCTTGACAGAAGTCGATATCGAAATCGGGCATCGATACGCGGTCGGGATTCAGGAAGCGCTCGAAAATCAGGTCGTATTGGAGAGGATCAAGATCGGTAATGCCCAGCGAATAGGCAACCAGTGATCCTGCACCCGAACCGCGCCCCGGCCCCACCGGCACGCCGTTCTGTCGCGCCCAGCCGATGAAATCGGCAACGATCAGGAAATAGCCCGGAAAGCCCATGTGGACGATGGTCTTGATCTCGTATTCGAGGCGTGCCATGTAGCGCGGCCTGACATCATCGCGCCTGGCATCTTCAAGATAGAGAGTGGAAAGTCGATTCTCCAGCCCGGCTTTGGCGGCATCGAAGAAAAACGCGTCGATGCTCTCACCATTGGGCGTCGGGAAATTGGGCAGCTTAGGCTTGCCCAGCGTGAACTCGAACGAGCAACGTTTGGCGATCTGGATAGCGTTCTCGACGGCCTCAGGAATATCGGCAAACAGTGCCAGCATTGCGTCGGCAGTTTTGAAATACTGCTCCGGCGAAAAGTCGCGCGTGCGGCGCTTGTCGCCGAGTACTTCCCCGCGTGCGATACACACGCGCGCTTCGTGCGCCTTGAAATCATCCTGCGCCATGAACTGGATAGGGTGGGTAGCCACCACCGGCAAGTCGCATGCTGCGGCGAGCTGCAAGGTCGCGTTCACACTGGGATCATCGCGGTGGATGCGTTGAATCTCCAGATAGTAGGTATTAGGAAAATCCCGATCCCAGGCTTGTGCCAGTGCAGCTGCGCGTTTGCTATCGCCTTGCAGAATTGCCCGGCCAACATCGCCAAACGCCGCGCCAGATAACGCGATCAGGCCATCCGTTGCACCAACGCCGGTAAGCCATTTGCGATTGATCTCGGCCCGGCCGCGCCACATGTTTTCGCGAAACGCACGCGTAAGCAACTGGCAGAGTTTGAGATAACCGGCTTGGTTGCGGCACAACAGCAACAAACGCGAGGGCTGGTCACGATTGGTTTCGTTCTCGATCCAGACATCGCAACCAATAATCGGCTGCACCCCGCCTTCACGCGCCGCCTTGAAGAATTTGACTGCGCCAAACAGGTTGCCCAGATCGGTGATTGCCAGCGCGGGAATACCTGACGTCGCAGCCTTGGCAACCGCCTCATCGATGCGGACAATGCCATCGACGATGGAGAATTCCGAGTGCAGGCGTAGGTGTACGAAGGGGGTCATGTTGCAGCGCGAAAGTTGAGAGCGATTTTACCACTCGAGTGGTGTCGCTTAGTACGCCACTTTGGCCACCGGACCTATTGAATATCAGCGCTGGCAGGCGTAAAGGCCCGGCAATGCGCAATGATTTCGTCCGCAATCTGCGGGATCAATGGTTCCGGAAAATCGTGCGCCATGCCTTTGACGATGCTCACGCGGGCTTTGCCACCGCCACAGACGATTTCCCGCGCCGTTTCCATGCCGCAAACCGGTGACACCAGCTTATCTTCTTCACCGTGAAGTACCAGCGTCGGCGCTTTGATCCTGCGAACGGTATAAGTGCGATCGTCGCTGGCGGCAATCGCCAGCAACTGACGGGCTCCGCCCTGCGGATTATTGGAGCGCATGACGTGGCGCGTGCAAAATTCGCGCAGTCTGGCCGGGTCCGGCGGGTAGGTCTTGCTGGAGATCACGCTAAACACTTTTACCATTCGGTCGATAGCGCCTTGCGTGTCGCCGCGCTTTGCGGCCGGCTGCATGATGGCGCGCATCGTTTTCCAGGTTGGCTTGGGCAAGCTGCGGCGCCCTGTGGTAGACATGATGGAAGTGATACTGGCGACCTTGTCCGGATAGTTTGCGGCCAGGTTTTGCGCGATCATGCCGCCCATCGATGCGCCGACAACGTGTGGCCGCTTGAGTCCCAACGCATCGATTAGCGCTGCAGTATCGGCCGCCATATCGTCGAGGAGATAGGGCGCCTTGAGTGGCAGGCGAAGAACAAATTTTGCATATTCCAATGGCACATTCGGCACGCCCAGATGATCCAGGTGTGTCGACAGTCCAACATCACGGTTGTCAAAACGGATTACGCGAAAGCCCTTGCTGACCAGTGCCTGGCAAAGCTCATCAGGCCAAAGGATCATCTGGACTGCCAGCCCCATGATCAACAGGATGGGTGGATCGGCCTCGTTACCCAGCGCTTCGTAATGCAGTGACAATCCGTTGACGTCGATGTTGGGCACTGGGATTCCTGAAAATTTGAGGCCGACTGCTGATGAAATTTGACAACGTGTTGAGGCGAGAGATCAAAAGTACTGATTCGATGGCCGCGCGTGGTCCTTGTAAAACAATTCCCGCCAGCCCTGGCGATGAAATTTTTGCCACTTGCCCTCCTCCTGCGCCAGCCGATCCGCCATCGCGTAGAGCGAAAAGGGATTGAATCCCAGACCCACGTGGCTGGCGTTGACTTCGATATTCTCGGTCCGCATGGATTCCGTCTGCATCGACAGCGGCCAGGCAACTACGCCATCGGTGCGACTGAAAATTGATGTTGTCGGCACCGGCGGCGCAATCTTCAGTTGTTGCAGCATTTCGTGGTCGTCAATCTTGTGACCGCTGGCAAGTTCATAAACACGCCAAGCGTTGGTCGCTTTGGGATCGCCCGCAAACGGTGTGCCCAGCGTAATGACGCTACGCACCTGATCCGGCAGTGCCTTGGCGAATTCGCGCGCATAGATCCCGCCCAGACTCCAGCCAATTAAACTCACTTTGCGTCCGGATTCCTGATGGATTTCCTGAACACGATCAATACTCTTTTGCAGCACGCCTTCGCGCGGGCCAAGGTTGAGGCCTAGATCCCAGCCATAGGTTTCGTACCCTTGAGCCTTGAGGAAATTACGCAGTGGCACGGTCGTTACGTCGCCTGCACCAAGGCCGGGGAAAACGATGACTGCGTGTCCGTCGCCTGATGGCGCAGACTTCAGGAGTGGCCAGGCAGCCAGCGTGGCTCCCAGCTCCAGCGGAGCCCGTCCTTCCAACGCCATCAGCAGCGCGCCCGGCGCTTTGAGGATTGCGAAAGGATCGACACTTTGCATTGTGGCCTC
>JANMZU010000630.1:0-5753 GCA_031383585.1 Betaproteobacteria bacterium | reverse complement strand
CCGTCACGCATCATCACTAAGCTCGCCTACACGCCGTCGAAGCCGGGGCCCGTGTGCCTTTATGTGATGGAGGTTTCGTTTTTCGGGGCGTTGAATGAGCTGGTGCCACTGGGGGCGAGTTGTCCGAAGCCGTCGTGGTCAGAAACGAAGGAGGAGGGGTCGAAATGCGTGGAGCCGATGAAGAAATGGGTGGCTGTAATGTCCGATTCTGTTCCAAGCAATGGACCGTGACCCCGGTGGTCTAATTCAACCCCTGAGTGCTGTTCCACGAAAAATTGGCTCAAGCGATGCGTCTGTCGGTGTCGGACCATATTTGCGCCACGGCAGTGTTACGGCGGCTTTGTAGACTGGCACTATCCATTCGCTTCTGTGTCCGGGACGCTTTTACAGGGACTGCAGACTATCGCGTCGGCTTGAGAATGCTTGTCTTGTGACAGCACGCCCGCCACGCCGCCTGCGCTAAACTTGTACAAAATATCCTTTCGACTCCCATAAGGCGCGCTTGAAAATTTCAGTATCGGATGCACCTCCTGCGCTCGGCACGGCCACGCCCGATTTGGAGCAGCTGGTCATGATCGACAAGCTGCAGTTGCTTTACCGTCAATCGCTGCACGCGGTGTTCTTTTCCATGCTGGCTGCAGGGATTTGGGTCGGTATCGTTTGGTCGGCGGCGGACCATACCAAGGTCGCGTGGTGGGTGGTGGCAATGTCGTTGGTCACCGTTGCCCGCGCATCGCTATTCGCGGCCTACCGGCATCGTGAACCGGTTGGACCGGCGGTGCTGCGCTGGCAGAAGCCCTATGTCGTCACGCTGCTCGCGTCGGCTCTCGTCTGGGGAATTGGCGCCGTGTGGGCAACGCCTGCGGGCTCGCTTTTGCATATCTGCATCACCTATTTATTTGTGGCGGGTCTCGCTGGGGCCGCCTTGCCCTCATACGGCGTTTTGCCTAAGGTAACGCTGGCAGTAATGGTTGCCCTGCTGCTGCCGATGATGGTTCTGCTGCTCATGCGCGGTGAGCTCATGGCCAATCTGCTGATACTGGTTGGAATCTCGTTTTTCATTTCCAATACCCGCGCGCTGTCATTGCACGATGCGACCGTCACGCAGAGCTTTCGGATGGCGCACCAACTGCGCGCCTCAAACGCAGCATCGGAAGTACTGGCGGATACCGACGGCCTTACCGGCATCAACAACAGGCGCGCGTTCACGACGGCGGCCTCGGCCTTGCTAGATCTTGCTGCACGCGACAACCGCGCGGCCAGCATGCTGCTCATCGACATCGATCATTTCAAGCAGATCAATGATTTGTACGGACATCAGTGGGGCGATGCTGCGCTGAAGGTAGTTGCTACGACGCTAGTACAACAGCTACGTGAATCGGATGTGTGTGGACGGCTCGGCGGCGATGAGTTTGCCGTGCTGCTACCGTTCACCAATCAAGTTGCGGCGGCTGAGGTCGCGCAAAAAATCATCGATGTCATCGGGTGTTTGAGTTTGGAGGTGGGCAGCGCCAACATCACGCTTTCGATCAGCGTTGGTGTGGCCGAAGGTATTACATCCATTGATGGCATGCTGAACCGTGCTGATGCTGCGATGTACGAAGCCAAGCGCGCGGGCCGGGGGCGAATTGTGCTCGCGCCCGCTGTGCCGGGTTAGCTGTACTCCATGGGGTGAGAGTGAGATTGTTGTCAAGTGGCTGACGTGGTCGGTGAGAAATTAATGCGTCTCCGACCCCTGGCTTTTAGCCGTTTCATGGTGAGGTTCTGCGGGATTGATATTTGACGACGCTGCGGTTTTTATCAGTCGGGGTAGGGGCGCTATTGACGGGTAGGTGATCGCAAAAATGTGATGGGTAAGACAAAGAGTTCTTTGAAACTCAAGTACTGGAGCGGCGTTCAGGTAGTTTCTGTCCTGGAAGGCTGGTAGATTTTAGAGTTTCGGTTGCGTCTGCAGGAGAAAGCGAGCCCGGACCTATATCACACGATGCGTAAAGTGGTGTCCGACTACATTTATTCGGAGACATTCCAGTTGGCGGCACTGGACAAACCTCTGCAGTTGTATAGCAAAAATCAGTTCAAACGCGCCGTCGCAAGGTGACGGCAATTTGATCTTGCTAACTGTCTTCCGTCGATTTCAGTTTCGCTGCGAGACAACCGAATGACAGTTCTGCGGAAAGATGTGGCCAGCGGCTGCCGACGAAACACTACCATCCATGCGCCGTTCCGGGCAAATGCCGCCAGTGACCGCGCTGACAGGGTACGTTGATCAAGCCTGGCGCACATCAATGTGCTTGGGAAACTGAAGCGTTGAAGCTCATTGCTGACTTGCCCCGCCTTCGCCCACGACCACAAACGGCGCCCAGAATAGCGGGTGTGCGTATTCTGGATGATCCGGTGTATGCATCAGTGCCAGCATCGCGCCGCGGTGCGCCTTTGCCTTGCCTTGGGCAGGATTGGCTTCATAGGCTTTGAGCATCCCGGTGGTCAAAGGCACCGTGGCCTCGGACGCCACCGGCCAGTGCGACACCAGCAGACTTCTGGCCCCGGCATAGAAGAATGCTTTGGCCATGCCCGATAACCCTTCGGCACCCGGCGTGCCGTCGGACGCGGCGGTGTTGCAGGCAGACAGGATCACCCAATCCGCATTGAGTTTGAGCCTGGCAATCTCGCCAGCCGTCAGGTAGCCATCATCTTCCAGTGTTCCTTGTTTTGGCGGGGTGAAGATCAATCCCGGCTCGCCCACACCCTTGACTTCGCCTGCCATTACGCCGTGTGTTGCGAAGGCAAGGGTGCGGTACTGGGACAAGTCCTGCCGCTTCAGGTTGGTTTCGGTCGCGTCACCTCGAAGCCAGATCGATTTTTCATCAGACTTCAGCGTCCTGGCCATGGCACGCAGTTCATTGGCGGTGTCGGGCAAGCTATCGGCACTGCGAATCATCTCGACATCGGCGATCTCGGTGGCTTGTCCGGCAACGGATATCTTGTCATTCGCACCCGCGACCGTACTTCGAAAAGCCGTGGCAATATCGACTTTGGCGCGCTTTGCACTCTTGCCGCGTACGGTTCCACTTTGGTCGCCGATTGACGGGTCACCAAACCCGGCAAAGGGTTCCTTGGCAGGAGTGCTTGCGGCAAACTGGCGAAACGCCTGAATCGAACTCACCGAGGGCAGCACCGAAAAGGCGTAGCGCTTGGCCAGCCAGTCAACCTGGCGGTAGTCTGCATCATTCTCGATCTTCGGCGGTGGGCTGGCCACCAACATGCCGAAGGGCAGGCTCTGCAGCGCCCCGGATGCAACCACCATGACGTGCTCCACCCCAATGAGCTTTGGGACGGCTTTGGCAAACAGGTCGCGGTAGAGTTCGTGCAAGGTGTCGAGGTTTACCTTTTGTACGCGGCCCTTGTCGTCGAGTTCCATTTGCGCTCGAACGGCAGCCACCTTGCTTGCAATGTCCGTGGACTTGATTGGCAGACGAATGAAACCGGAATCGTCATGTTTCACAAACCACGCAAAGCTATACGCGCCGGGCGCATATACCAGCATCGCTTCGCCGGGGCGCAGCAAACGCCGCACGTCGGCAATCTTCAATGGTTCGGGCCTGGCGAGCTCCTGATATTGCGGGAAGCGGCGGGTCAGGTCGGTATCGACCGCCGTGATCTCCCTGCCGAGCGCCACAATATCTTCGCGCAAACTTGTTTCGGCGGCGGCGTTTCGCTGCTGTGGCGGCTTACTGGCAGCGGCGATGAGCTGGGACTCTGCTTTGATGGCGCGATCAGCGGCGTCTTGCTTGCGTTTGATCAATCCGGCCAATGCATCGTCACCGTTGGCAAAGCGTGAGGCCATCTTGGCGATGGCGGAGGCGGTGCCTGAAGCCTGTACCAATTGCACCACCTGAAAGGCCTCGCCGATCATCTTGCCCTGAGGTTCTTTGCCCGGGTTCAGCGAGAGCAAATAGAGATGAAGGTTGAAGCCGATTTGATTTGTGGACGCCTCTCGCACGGCCGCTTCACTGGTGCCACCACGTACGATGCGCTCACGGTAAATAGCGGTGGCTCTGCGCGTGAGCTCGAGCGCCTGCGTGTTCAGTTCTTGTTTTTCGTAAAGAATCGCGAGGTTCACCATGTATGCGGCAACGGCAGGATGGTTTGCACCAAGAGACTTTTCCCCGATTGCCAGCGCGCGTTTGAGTTGCCGTTCGGCCTGCGCGTAATCGCCGAGTCCGACATACACCGTCGAGAGGTTGTTCAAACTATTGGCGACACTTGGATGATCCGCACCAAACGACGTTTCCACAATCGCCAGCGCACGCTTGAATAGTGGCTCAGCTTGCGCGTAGCGTTTTTGGCTTTCGTAGAGTACCGCGAGGTTGTTCAGGCTGACGCCAACTTGGGGATGCGCCTGTCCAAAGGTTTTTTCCTGGATAACGATCGCGCGCTTAAACAGCGGTTCCGCCTGAGAGTAGAGGCCTTGGCCAACATAGAGAAACGCGAGGTTGTTCAGACTGGTGGCAACCTCGGGATTTTCCGGACCCAGGGACTTTTCCTGGATGACCAGCACGCGCTTCAGCAGCGGTTCGGCCTGCATTTGCAGCCCTTGGCTTTGGTACAGTGCCGCGAGGCCTCTCAGGTTGATGGCGACGTCGGGGTGGTCGGGGCCTTTGGATTTTTCGTTGATCGACAGTGCACGTTTGATCAATGGCTCGGCCAGTGCGTATTGGCCTTGGAGGCGATAGAGCTCGGCGAAGTTGTTCATCGTGTTCGCCAAGGCAGGATGATCCGGTCCCAGAGACTTTTCCTGAATCGTCAGTGCGCGCTTGAATAGTGGCTCAGCCTGCGAGTAAAGACCTTGGCTTTGGTAAAGTGTTGCGAGATAGCCCAGAGCCGTTCCAACATCGGCGTGATCGGGCCCAAGGGACTTTTCCTGAATCGCCAGCGCACGCTTGATCAGTGGCTCAGCCTGCGCGTACAGCCCCTGATTTTGGTACAACGCCGCGAGGTTTATCAGGTATGAGGCGAGAGCCGGGTGGTCGGGGCCAAAGGATTTTTCGTTGATCGATAGGGCACGCTTTAACAGTGGCTCGGCCTGTGCGTATTGGCCTGCATTGGAATATAGCGCGGCGAGGTTGTTCAACGTCGTTGCGAGGGCAGGATGATCGGATCCCAGTGACTTTTCCAGGATCGCCAGCGCGCGCTTAAACTGCGGCCCGGCAAGCGAATATTGTCCTCGGGTCAGGTAGACCATCGCGACGCTGTTGAGGCTGATGGCAACATCGGCGTGATCCGGACCGAGGAATTTTTCCCGGATCAATAGCGCACGTTGGAAAAGCGGTTCGGCTTGAATGTACTTGCCTTGGGCTTGGTACAACAACCCGAGACTGTTGAGCGCGGGGGCCACATCGAGATGTTCTGGCCCGTGAGTTTTTTCCTGAATCGCCAGAGCACGCTTTAGCGGCGGTTCCGCTTCCAGGAACTTGCCTTGGGCTTGGTATATCGACCCTAGAAACATCAGGGAAGCAGGTACGGCGACATGTTCGGGTCCGGGCGCTTTATCCAGAATTGCCAGTACGCGCTTATAAAGTGGCTCGGCCTGCGCATATTGTCCTTGCACGAAGTGCAGCATCGCGAGGCTGAAAATAATCGCACCCACATCCGGATGATCCGGACCATGAGACTTTTCAGTCAAGGCAAGCAATTGGGTGGCAACGACAGAGGCTTGCTTGTGATTGCCCTGTTTGAAGAGCTCTTCGACTTCT
>JANMZU010000619.1:0-2648 GCA_031383585.1 Betaproteobacteria bacterium | reverse complement strand
TGCGCCGCCAGTAAACCGATACAGCGGTGCGGTGCAGCCGGTCGCCGTGGCAGGGCAGTTGGTCGCGGCATACCAGATCGGGTTGCCGCTGGAGTCATACGTGTACCAGGCTGCGAAAATAGTGCCGAATTGTTGCGTGAGGGAGATGCCCCAGCCGGATTCATTCGGGTTCCACCAGAGATCGGTGTAGTCCACGACGGGTGGTGTGCTGCCGGTCGCGAAAATTTGCTGGGAGATTGCTTTGGACCCGGCGATATTGTTGATGGTGAAATTGAAATTCCCCCTGCTGGTACTGGTAAAGGCCAGCGTTCCGGTGCCTACCTTGGTAAGCACCCTGCCCTGCCCGGTCCACGGTACTGTCGGTGGCGTACCGCCATTGACGCGGAAAATGTCGCCAGTGCAGCCGGTGGCCGTCACCGGGCAATTGGTAATGACGTACCAGATTGGCAAGCCGGCAGCGTCGTAGGTGTACATCGCCACAAATAATATGTTGCCGTGCTGAGTAAGGCTCATGCCCCAACCGGATTCTGTTTCCCCGGCCCACCACAGGCCCTGATAGTTGTTCGTCACCGCCGTGGCCGCGTTGACGATGGCGAGGTTAGGTTTCAAGATGATGTTGTTGGCGAGCGTGCCAACGATGGGCAACGAATCAAACGGCGAACCGGCGTTTACGATGGGCAACGCAGCGATGGCATCGACGACAGCCATGCTGCTGGCGCTAATTTCACCGAACACGGTGAAGCCACCGTTTTGTGTGTCGAGGCTTGCGCCACCCCCTGAGTTGTCCGCTAGATTGATAAACCATTGTGAAGTAGCGCTATTTGGGTCCGAGCCCAATTTGGCCATGGCAATGGTGCCGCGTTTGTTCGGGCGTGTGGTGCTGAATTCGTTGGCAACGGGCGCGTTGGTCGGCACTGCGATGACGGTGCTGGCCGCATCGTCCCAAGCGAAGCCGCCACCTTGAATCACAAAGCCCGGCACACTACGGTGGATGAACGAATTCCGGTAGGCGCCGCTATTGACGTAGGCGAGGAAATTGGAAACAGTCCGCGGCGCGGCAGTATCGTAAAGCGTGATGTCAATGGCACCAACTGAGGTCGCCAGTCTTACCGTGGTGGCTTCACTAACCGCGGGGAACAGCGTGGCGAAGGAGAGTGCCAGCGCCGCCAAGTAGAAACGATTGAGAAGTTTTGAGAGCATGATTGCCTTGATGAGACGATTGCACGGATACGGCGATACCGGGATGGTCGGTCTGGTTGCCAATATTGTATTACGGCAGTGGCGCCGGGCATTCGAGGGAGATATTTAAGGGGTGGCTCGCTCGTATCCACCTGCGCGTGGAGCGCTGGTTAAATCAGTCGCCGTTTTGCAGATGCGGCCGGCGGTAACGCTGGAGTGGGCAGCTGCAACGTTCAACAGCAGCCGCCCACAATAAATCTAGTAGGTTACAAATCTCACGAACAGTCAGAAATCACAATCCGGCATGAGGTATTGCCGCAGTTTTTCAATGCCGCCTTCTTCGCTGCCGCTTCTGTGTCGCCGTCACCAATGCCGAAGCGCTCCTTGCTACTGGCATACGCGCCGCATTCGTCATACGTCACGGCGATCTTGCAACCTTTCATACCAGCTTTTTTGCATTCGGCAAATGCATCTTTGACGGCTTTGTCTTGCGTGTCGCCACGACCAACCGCGTAACCGGCGTCCTTTGCGCTATCTCCAGCCTCATCGATGACAGCGATCGCCCCCGCCGCCGAGGCGGTTCCGGAAACAGACAAGGAAATCAGTAACCCTAGTAGCATTTTTTTCACTAAATATTCTCCAATTGAATGATGGCTATCGGTCCGGATGCAGTACATCAACCGAGCCAAAACGATTGTCCCATGTACTTTTGTAGGACACCTTGACTTACGTATGCAATTGCGCCGACTTAAGCCCATGTCAGTTCGAGCCG
Organism: Betaproteobacteria bacterium; assembly: GCA_031383585.1. GTDB lineage: Bacteria > Pseudomonadota > Gammaproteobacteria > Burkholderiales > Usitatibacteraceae > UKL13-2. The sequence continues at coordinate 697 of JANMZU010000619.1, read as the reverse complement.
CGAGAACACCAGCACCAGTACGGACCAACATGGCAATGTGCGCACATATGTACCAACTTCACCCCGACCGCCAACGACATGCTCGTACAGTTCGGCGTCGAGCATGCGCCGTTCGATTACAAGGCTGAGCCTATCCTGGCTATGACGCGCCAATCGTCATCAACATCATGCGCAGGGTTGGCGAGGCTGGAGACGCAGATGGCATAGCAGGGGGAAATGAGGCCAAAACGAAACGCGAGTGCATCGCCGCGCGCCTCGGGCTGAGCCCGGTTTCATGCTTCTGATTGCTGAATTGGGAAACCGGCAAAGCCGTACGCTGGAAAATCTGGCTCAAGGACACGAAATATTTCGCTATCGCTGGCCTATGGGAACAATGGAAGCACGGCGAAGAGCGGCGCATGCCGGTGATCTTGCATCCAGACGATTACGATCACTGGCTGAACGCCACGCCGGAAGAAGCGTTCGAGATGTGTCAGCGGTATCCGGCGGAGTTGATGGATTCCGCAGTTGCACCCAAGCCACGCACTCCGGGTGTCGACGACGCACTCCTTTCCGAGTATCGCCGCGCCGCTGAACAAGCCAAACGCAAAGGCCGACGCAAGGGCAAGGATATGTATTCCTTGAGTGGCGATGCAGTAAGTCTGTTTTGAAGGGAATGCTGACGCCGGGGACTGCTCCGCTCGGTGCGGCGTCTGCT
>JANMZU010000521.1:0-6127 GCA_031383585.1 Betaproteobacteria bacterium | reverse complement strand
TGTGCAATCTTCAATTTGCCTTTGTGGCAGCACCTTTTCATCCCATCTGCGAGGAAGCTCAACCGCTGAGCGAGGCGACGATCCTCAAATATCGCGCCGTCAGCGTCGCTGATTCCTCAAGAAATCTGCCAGTAAGAACCGTCGGACTTTTGTCCGGCCAGGACGTGCTGACCTTGCCTTCGATGCCGGCCAAAATCGCCGCTCACATTGCGGGCCTGGGCGTCGGGTTTCTGCCGCTGCAAATTGCCGAACGCGAGATGCGGGCCGGGCAGCTCAACATTCTCAAGGTCGAAATCAACAAGCCGGGCGGCGAAACCGTCATCGCATGGCGTCCGAACCGCACCGGCAAAGCGCTGCGCTGGTTCATCAAGCAGTTCGAGTCGCCCGATACGATTCAATCACTGCTTTCGGACTTCCAGCCGAGTCCGGCAGGCAAGGTAAAACTTCCATCTGCAGCGACGGCAAAATCAAAATGACGAACGATTGCGGCCAGCGGGATGGGTGCGTAGCTATGCGGGAACAACCCCGATCCCGTCAGGTCTTCACGCACCAACGCTGCGCCGAGCACGCCATCATCTATTTCAAGCAGCACCAGCGCCGTTTTGCCCGCGTAGTATTTTTTTGCAGTTCGCGAGAGCTGATGTTGCTCGGAACAGTGGATAAAGCCTTCAGCGCGCAGGTCTGCACTGGCAAATGCACCGGTACTTTGTGCGCGAATCCAGTCGTCGCGCTCGGCAATTCGGTAAATCATGGATTACGTTCCAATAGGCGGATCGAAATATTATGGGCTACATAGGCCGCTTCGCCCCGTCGCCAACCGGGCCGCTGCATTTCGGCTCGCTTGTCTCGGCGCTCGCCAGCTATCTGGACGCCAAAGCAAACGCTGGCCAGTGGCTGTTGCGCATCGAGGACATCGACGAGACACGTTGCGACCCGATGTTCACCGCTGATATTTTGCGCACCCTGGAGGCATTCGGGATGCAGTGGGATGGTGAGGTCGAAATTCAAAGCAAGCGCAAAAACCTGTATGAAGCAGCCCTCCAGAATCTGCGCGCGATCGGCTCCATTTATGCATGCGTCTGTTCGCGTAAAGAGATTTCCGACTCAGCGATCTTCGGCCTGGAGGGCCCTGTTTATCCGGGCACCTGTCGTGACGCGGGGAACGCCGACTTTGGCAACGCGATCCGTGTACGAACGTCAAATGCGTGCATCTCATTCATGGACCACGTGCAAGGCAGGATCGAACAGCGCATTGAGTCCGAAATCGGCGACTTCGTGGTGCGGCGGCGCGACGGGCTTTTTGCCTACCAGTTAGCGGTGACGGTCGATGACGCTGACCAGGGCGTGACACATGTTGTCCGTGGTGCAGACTTGTTGGATTCGACATCGCGACAAATGCACTTGCAGCAGCTGCTCGGATTTACGACACCCGCGTACATTCACATTCCGGTCGCCGTCAACGCGCTTGGCCAAAAACTCGCCAAGCAGACGCTGGCCGCCGCTATTCCAAGCGCGGAAAATCAACGGCGCAGTGTGTTGTTGTCGGCGCTTCGATTCCTCGGACAATCGCTTGCCAACCCGAAAAACGCGCGGACGATCAGTGAACTAGTCGCAATCGCCACCCGTGAATGGCGGCGCGACCACATTCCCCGTACCCGCACCCAGACAATCGACCCGGACTGATTGGCGTAACGAAGCGGCATCAGAATCCCCCATTCAGGTGCTTTTATCTGCATTTCATCGGCGTAGAATCCGCTCGATAAATCCGTTTTCGCGTTTCGTCGCATCCAATTGGCAATTCATCCTTTGCGGGCGCACATTGCGCCAATCGAATGGAACTTATCCCTTAAAGGCCACCATGCTATTCAACCGCTCACCTTCCGCTTCCCACAGCCTCGCCGCTCCTGTAAATAAACGTAGCGGCTGGGTAAAACTGTCCGTCGTCGCGATTACTTCAGTGCTGGTCGTTGGCTCGCTCGTCGCCTGGCGCGCCAGTTCTGCAAAAAAGGACGAGAAAGCACCTGTTGCTGACAAGATATTCGAACTTTCCGCAAGTGATGTCGCAACGCTATCCCCGCATAACCTTGGCCTGGTCATCCCTGTATCAGGCTCGGTGCGTCCGGTACTGCAGGCAATGGTGAAATCAAAGGTATCCGGAGAGGTGTCGCAAGTGTACGTGCGCGAAGGCGAACGCGTCACTGCCGGACAGGTATTGGCGTCCATCGATAGCGCGGATCTGCGTGCCCGGCATGACACGCAGCTGGCGATGGTTGCCGAAAGCCGCGCGAAGCTGGATCTTGCAAAAAAGAATGAACAAAACAATCGCACACTGTTGGCGAAGAACTTTATTTCGCAAACCGCGTTTGACAACGTAGCCAGCGGGCTCGAAGTGTCCGAATCCAACTATAAATCCACGATTGCGCAAGCGGCGATCACGCAACGAGCGCTGGCCGATGCGCAGATTCGTGCGCCGTTTGCAGGTATTGTCGCGAAACGTGCTGTCAATGTCGGCGAGAAAGTCAGCGCGGACGCGCCCGTCATGCACATCGTTGATTTGTCGCGTATGGAGCTGGAAGCGCCAGTGCCTGTTTCGGACATCCCGAGCATAAAGGTTGGCCAGGAAATCGCATTCAAGGTCGATGGATTCAGCGAGCGTGAATTCAAGGGTAATGTCGAACGCATCAATCCGGCTGCCGAGATGGGTTCTCGCTCCATTTCCATCTTCGTCGCGTTACCGAACAAGGACGGCGCGCTCAAGGGTGGCATGTTCGCCAATGGCACCCTGGCAGCGGCCAGCCGTGCGACAGTGAACGCGATTCCGCTAGCCGCCATGATTGCCGAAGGTGGGCAATCGTTTGTCTACGCGCTCAAAGACGGCAAGGTCGAAAGAAAGCCCTTCACACCCGGCAATCGCAGTGTGGAGTTGGGCCTAGTTGAAGTTCGCGATGGCCTGCCGGTTGGCGCCCAGGTCATCACTGTCAAGGCAGATGGACTCAAGCATGGTGCGACCGTAGTCGTCAGGGCGCGCGCTAACGCGCCCGCTGTACAGCCTGCGTCAAATCCAAAGACCTCTAGCGAAAGCACATCGGTCGCGAAGTCATAGGGTTTTCGAAGTTCGCCCAGCGCACGTCACCTGTCCGATTTCCAGCGGTAGAGAAAAATCGTCTTAAGGAACAACAATGAGAATCACCCAGATCAGCGTCAATAACCCGGTCTTTGCCACCATGATGATGGTCGGTATCGTCGTCATGGGACTGTTTGCGTACCAGCGCTTATCGGTCGACCAGATGCCCGATATCACTTTCCCGTTTGTGCAGGTGCAAACGTCGTATTCGGGTGCGTCGTCGGAAGCGGTGATGCAGGACGTTACCCGGCCGATCGAAGAGGCGATCAACACGATCAGTGGCATCAAGAGTATTCGTTCGTTTTCCCGCGAGGGCTTCTCGCGCGTGATGGTGGAATTCGACCTCAACATTGATGTGAAGACGGCCGTGCAGGACGTGCGGGACAAAGTGGCTGGCGTTCGTCGCGGCTTCAACAAAGACGTGGGTGAGCCCACGGTGACGCGCGCCGACAACGACAATGACCAGCCGATCATGTACATGTCGATGAAGAGTCCTGCACGCTCACTCAGAGAGCTATCTGATCTTGCAGACCAATTGGTGGTCAAGCGGCTGCAAGGCTCGTACGGCGTCGGCACCATCGAAGTCTCCGGTTCCGTACAGCGTGAGATGGCAATCCGGCTCAATACCGACAAGATGGCCGCGTACGGTGTGAGCGTGGAACAGGTCGTAGGTGCTATCAGGGGCCAGAACCAGAATCAGGCGGCAGGATTCCTCGTGGGTGATCGTAGCGAGCGCCTGGTGCGGGTGCAGGGGAAGTTCAAGGACGCGGTGGATTTTGAACGCGTGATCGTAGCCCGCCAGGGCAGCGCTGGCAACAATGCGCCGGTGACCTTGGGCATGGTCGCAAGCGTGCATGACACTGAACGCGAAGAAACGTCGCTCTCGACCAGCAACGGTACACGCGGCATACAAATAGAAATCCGCAAAACGCGTGGCGCAAATACCCTGGAGGCGGCTGAATCGATTCGCAACAACATCGCCAAGCTCAAAAAGACGCTGCCACCGGATTTGAGTCTGGAAATCACGTTTGATCAATCAAAATTTATCAAGCAAGGTGTCGACAACGTCAAACACACGATTCTCGAGGGCGCAGGTTTGACGGTATTGATCGTCTTCCTGTTTCTGCAATCGTGGCGCTCTACCGTCATCACCGGTCTTACCATTCCAATTTCGGTGTTAGCGACGTTTATCGCGCTTTACGCCTTCGGCTTTTCGATTAACTTCCTGACGCTGATGGCGCTATCGCTGTCGATCGGCATCCTGATCGACGACGCCATCGTGGTACGAGAAAACATCGTCCGTCATCTTGCGATGGGCAAGAGCCACTTTCAGGCCTCGATCGAGGCGACGCAGGAAATCGGCCTCGCGGTGATGGCAACCACCTTCACCATCGTTGCGGTGTTCCTGCCGGTGGCATTTATGGGCGGCATTATCGGCCTGTTCTTCTATCAATTCGGCATCGCGGTGACGGTCGCCGTGCTGGTGTCGCTATTTGTTTCCTTTACGCTGGACCCGATGCTTTCGGCGGTGTGGCACGACGGCCCTTCATTCATCAATCGCATCAAACCGATCAAGTGGACGCTGGACAAACAGGCTTTGATGATGGATTGGCTGCATGCGACTTATGACAAGGTACTGCGCTGGACCTTCAAACCGGAATATCGCCGCACCTGGATACCAAAGATCGTATTGAAAGAAAGCGTCGCTGGCGCGCCGCGAAAATTGAAGTTCGACTTTTTTACGATTCGCAATCGCGGTATCGTGCTGTGGGTCGCTGCATTCACTTTTTTCAGCAGCTTCGCACTGGTGCCTTTTATTGGTTCGGAATTCGTGCCGGAAGCCGATGAAAACTGGGCCAACGCCAGCATTCAAACGCCGATCGGGTCATCGCTCAACTACACCATCGGCAAAGCCGAACAGGTCGAGGCGGCATTGCGGGAGTTTCCGGAGATCAAGCGCGTGTCGCGCAACGTCTGGAAGAACGGCGCCTGGTTTGGCCTGGAACTGACGGATAAGGAAGACCGGGCGCGCTCGAAAAAACAGCTCGATGACGCGATCCGCAAGCGCTTGTCGACCATTGCCGGTCTCGAAGTTCGCGTCGGCTGGAATCGACCGATCCAGATATTTGTGATGGGACCGGAATTTCGCGAGCTTGATCGCATCTCGCAGGAAGTCGTGGCGAAACTGAAGGCGATAAAAGGCACAGTGGATGTAGAGAGTTCGTACAAACCCACCAGCCCCACGCTCGACATCACCATCAACCGTGAACTCGCCAGCGACTTAGGCGTTTCGATGGCAACGATTGTGACGACGACTCGCGCCATGATTGCAGGCGAGGACGCTGGCCAGTGGGAGGGGCCTGATGGCGAAAACCATCAAGTGCTGGTGCGTTTGCCAAAGAATGAGCGCACCGGCGTGGCCGACCTGGACAAGATTTACCTGCCCAGCTCCCGGCTGAACGCCGACGGCAGCCCGCGTATGGTGGCCCTGCGCCAGATTGCCGATTTCAAACCCGCATTTGCGGAGCGCCAGATTGAGCGCCGTAATCTTCAACGCCTCGTGCAGGTTTGGTCTGGTGTGGCGTCCACGCATACCGCCGGTGCGGTGTCGGCTGACGTACAGAAAGCGCTGAAAGAAATTGCATTGCCGCCGGGATACCAGTTCCAGTTTGGCGGGTCGTCGCAGGAAATGGCTGAGTCACTTGGCTACGCGATTGCGGCGTTAAGTCTTGCAGTGATCTTTATTTACCTGATCCTCGCTTCACAGTTCGGCAGCTTCCTCCAGCCTATCGCGATCATGGCCTCGCTCCCGTTATCTTTGATCGGAGTGTTCCTGTCGCTGATCATTTTCAAGTCAACGCTGAATCTGTTTTCGGTCATCGGCTTCATTATGTTGATGGGGCTGGTTACGAAGAACGCGATCCTGCTGGTTGACTTCACCAACCACGGGCGTCGCGAAGGCATGGATCGCGAAGAAGCCATCTTCGCGGCGGGTCAGGTACG